>WRLO01000049.1 GCA_009777575.1 Candidatus Cloacimonadota bacterium | reverse complement strand
AAATATTGTATAAAATATAGTTTTTTGCTACAAATATCGATAATATTCGTTTGTATGCTATGATTTTTATGAAATTAATGTTATTTTAAGAATTATATAAAAAAGGACTTTCAGGAGCGGGCTCATACATGCGTTCCCTACGAATGCCAATTGATTGGTTACATCCCTACGGGATGCGGTTTTGTGTTTTTACATCATTTTCTACCTAGCTTCACATACCTTCGGCTTATGCATAGTATGTTAACAATTTAGTTTTCCATTATATAGTGGTGCAGATTCTCCATTTTTTTTCTAATAATCTTAACATTATCGACATAATCGCGGTCTATATCAAATATTTTCTTTAGTATATCAAAGACAGAGGCGCCTTGAATAGTCTTTTCTATAAATAAATCTTTTCCATTAAAATCAATATCTCGAATTATATTTTTTAGATCAAATTGTTTTTCTATACCTTTTCGTTCCTTTGTTATGATTGTATCATTAGATAAAACATAAGCATTATATTTTCTTATATATTCATCAGATTTTGATTTATCAATAAAAAATTCCACTTCCAAAAATTCAATATCAAAATCGCTAATTGGAATATATTTTGACTTATATTTATTTTTATCAAACAACAAATCTGTTGTATAAAAAATTAAATCGTTTATTTTGGTTTTAGAAAGAGAAGCGATTATTTCTTTTTCAGATGAGATATTATCTGTCCAAAAATCAAAAAATTCTTTTTCACCTTCAACTCCTGATGATAGTGGTGGACAAAATGAGGTTCGTGGATGGGGGTTGAAACCTTGAGAAAATGATATGGGTAGCCCAGAAAGCATTAAAAGTCTGTGTATAAGCCTCAAAAAATCAAGGTGAGATAGATATTTCAAGTCATTGATCTTTGAATAATAAACTCTATAGAGATATTGGATGTTCTGATTATTAACATAAGATGATTTTTTTTTCTCTGTTAGCTGTTGTTCTGTTATTTTCTTGATTGTATCCTGAATAGCTTCTCGGACTAAATTTTTTGTTGTTACCAATCTTTCTGAAATAATGGAAAAACACACTCCACAATTACAACATTCATCATTTCGGCAATCGGGTGTTTTGCAACCTTTTTCTGCCTTTTTAAATTCATTTATCAAAAAATCTTTTGAAATTCCAATGTCTATATTATCCCAAGGTAGAGGTTCTTCAATTGCAAACCCATTAACAGCCTTATTCCAATCATAATCCACATTTTTGGCTGCCTTAAGCCATATATTAAAGTCAAAAAACTCTTTCCATGAATCAAATTTTGCTCCATTTAGATAAGCATTTTCAATGACATAACCAGTGTCTCTATCCCCACGACACAAAACAGCTTCTAATAAAGATAATTCTATTGTATGATAACTTATTTTTATAAACTTATATTTGATTAAAGCATGCTTGATTTTTAATGCCTTACTTAGCAATATATCTTTGTTCTCTATTTTAGCCCATTGAAAAGGGGTCATTGGTTTTGGCACAAAGGGTGAAAGAGAGATATTAATCCGCATTTTTCTTTTTGTCTTTTCTAAAATTTTTTCTATTAATAAAATGATACCATCTATATCATCTTCAGTTTCAAAGGGTAAGCCTATCATAAAATATAATTTTATGAGCTTTGCACCAGCTTCGTAAGTAAACTTTGCAGACTCAAGGATTTCCTCCTCCGTCAGATTTTTATTAATAATATCGCGAAGTCTTTGCGTGCCAGCTTCTGGAGCGAGTGTAATTCCTGATTTTTTAAGATGATTCAACATTTCGGTTATATTGGAGTCAATACTATCCATTCTCAAAGAAGGCATGCTTATAGAAATCCCTGAACCTTGTAAATTTGTTGTCAACTCTTTGATAAGAGGTTTTATATGTGTATAATCACTAGAAGACAATGACAATAAACCACATGAATTCCAACCAGAATTTTTGGTGTCGGTGAGTAATTGTTCTAAGACTATTTCTGGGTCTTTTTCACGAACTGGTCTGTAAAACATTCCTGCTTGGCAAAATCTACAACCTCTCGTGCAACCACGCATTATTTCAGAGGTATATCTGTTGTGGGTGACATCAAGTAGAGGCACAAGTTGTGGATAATGTGTATTTCTTGAAGATGAAAAAGTTTGGTATTTTAAAGCTTTTTTGGTTATTGTTTTATTTTTTCCCTTCTGTTCAGAGGATACATACATAAAATCCAATTCTGCTAACATTTTTAATCTTTTTATTCTATCCTTTTCTTTGATAAAAATATCAATAACTTTTAAAAATCCTTCTTCAGCTTCTCCAAGAAAAAAAGCATCAATAAACAATGATAATGGATGAGGATTTACTGCATTGATACCGCCAGCAATAATAATGGGATGTTCATTATTTCTATCGGTAGAGCGGAGAGGTATTTGCGCTAAATCGAGAGTATATAAAATGTTTGTATAAGTCAATTCTGTAGCAAGCGTAAAGCCGAGACAATCAAAGTCTTTAAGGGATTTTTTTGATTCTAAGGCTGAAAGCGGTAAATTTTCTTTCAATAGACCATCTCCCAAATCAAACCATGGTGTATAGGCTCTATCTGCTATAGAATCAGGGTAATTGTTGACTATTGTGTAAAGGATTTTTAAACCAAGATGAGAAATTCCGATTTCATAAATATCTGGATATATAAAACAAAACCTTGCCTTCGCATTATCAAAACTTTTATGATAGGCATTTAATTCGTGATTTATATAGCGTAGCGGTTTTTCTACTTTTGCCAGCAGAGAAGATTTAGATGTCGACATCAAACTCAATAATATCGCTTTTAAAAATCACCTCACCTATTTCAGGGTTTAATGGACTTACCTGATTTTTAAAAATGAATTCTCCAATATAATTTGTTCTATCTTGAAGATATATTCTTGAAGATGTATAAACTCTGGTATTCACGATGTTTTCATTAGAACTTCTATTGAAAAAACCTAATCTTTCAATAATAGGCTCCGGTATATCTCTGTCTATCTGTATGTTATTTGCTTCGTGAAATAATAGTCTTTGTTGCACCCATAATGTGTCTGGTGGCAATTCTTCTACTATAGTTGGTGTTCTGGGTCTCACTTCGGTTGTAGCTAACTGATTTCTAATAACATCAAAAGAAAAAGAGCCATCCTGATAAATCTTAACGATGTAAAATGTCAAAAACACAATCAATAACACAAGTAGAACAAAATATATCGCATTAGGAGGAATAAATAATACTTTTTGGTTTTTAGCAGATGTTATTTTGAGTGGTGTATCGACTGGTTTGTCGAACAATTGAGAAAGTTTTTTTTGAATCAAATCAGTATCAGCTTGAAGAAACCTACAGTATGTGATGATCATGACCTTTATATATCCAACTTCTGATATGGCACTATAGTCATCACTCTCAATCTGCTCTATAATGTAGGTTTTAATTCTTGTCTGTTGCGATACCTCCTCGATACTTAGTTTTAAATTTTCTCTTTGTTCTTGTAGGTATTTACCTATACTTTCCATATTTTTCTCCATTTACCGACGCTTATGTCGGATTTAATAATTCTGGTTTCAGTTCAGTTTCAAATACTTTATTCACATTTCCGGATAATTCACAAGTCTCGTCATCTAATATTTTTACCATTACTTCACCGCCGGGTAAAAAAACTTTTATATTGTTTGAAAGTTTCAATAGTTTAAATGCCATAAAAGCCGAAGCACAAGCACCACTTCCACATGCAAGGGTGAAACCGCTACCTCTTTCCCATATCTTAATATTTAGTGACGACAGTCCTTTATCTGCCCCTCTTAACAAGGGGGGATGTTCAATATTTATATCTCCAACCTCGCAATTCGTGATTATCATAATATTGGTCTTATTCGGAAATGCATGGTGATTTTCAATCATTTTCATAAAATCTTTGGGTGCTTCTTTTAGAGAAAATGTGTTCATTCCAATATTTAAAACATCCCTAATTTCTGCAACATCTGAGTTTTGGTGTGAAAAATGTTGAGCTAAAGATTGCTCAATGTCAAAAACCACAAAATGCGGATTTCCTATATTTACAGAATATCCTTTTATTTTAATTCCGTCTACAAGGATAGTCATTGCTTTTTCATAAATAACTTTTCCCATATTTACAGAAATCCTATTTGAATTTTGGTCAATATTACATCGTTTTACCCCTGACAATGTATGCAGATTTATCTTTGTTTTTGAATGTTTTTCATAAAGATAATATGCAGCACATCTAAGAGCGGTGCCACAAGTATTAGCCTCTGAACCGTCAGAATTGTAAATCTTCAATCGTGCATTGTAATATATCGCCTTTTGAGGCATTTTTTCTATCAAAATTAAGCCATCTCCCCCAATTCCAAAATGACGGTCTGAGAGCTTTATTGCAAGCTGATTAATACTCGACAACTGGATATGATTGTCTTCTAAATCTAAAAATATATAATCATTTCCTTGTCCATGCATTTTGATTGCTTTGACATTCATTTTGCCTCTTTGAGAGCGAATATTAAATCGTTTACAAATAAACTATATCCTAAACACTTATATCCACTGCCTAAATATTGTAATTTCATCTTGATTACAAAAAAAAAATAATTGCCATTTTTGTCAACACATTTTTTTTTGTAGTAATAGCATTTTATTTTCATTTTTGTTTCTCAAACAAAGATAATATCAAGATGAAATGGTAGATTTCGCATCGCTACATACATTTTCATACAAAGAAATAAGATCATTTATCAATCTATCTATATGAAATACGCTTTTAGCTGTTTTTTTTGCTTTTTCTGAGATTGAAGCTTTATTTATTTTATTTTCTAAAAATAATAAAATAGTATCAACAAATTGATTTACATGAAAATCATCAAAATAAAACCCATTTATTCCGTTTTCAACTATATCTGAAATACCACCAACATTTGTGGATACTGCAATTTTACCGTTAATCATAGCTTCAATTAGTGCAACTGGTGTCCCTTCATTGAAAGAGGTGATTAAAACTATATCAACATCAGCATAGATAGGTTTTAAGTCTTTAATAAAACCGGTTATAAAAACCTTATTATCAATTTTTCTTTTGTTTATTTCGGACTGTATATCTTTTCTCAATTCTCCATCTCCAACGATAGCAAAATAGATATTTTTATTTTTGAGTCTTTCTGCGATATCAATAAAAAGTTTATGGTTTTTAATAGCAGTTATTCTACCAATAATAGCCACACATAAAGAATCTATAGGTATATTGTATTTTTCTCGAAATTTACCAAAATCATTTTGTGTTGCTAAAATATGTGTGAAGTCCAACCCGAGCTTAATAACTTTTATTTTTTCATGTTTTGTGATATTTAAATCAATTAATTCATTTTTTTGTTTTTCGCTCAATGCAATAATCACTGTAGTTATTTTTGAGAGAAATTTCTCAATATAAATAAAAAAAATGGTTTTCCTTTTTGAAAAATAACCTTTGAAAATGTTCCCATGAAAAGTATGAATTATGGTAGGAACTCCAGCTAAAAAAGCTGCTATTCTACCGAGAGTTCCAGCTTTTGTAGTGTGAGTATGGACAATGTCTGGTTTTTCCTTTTTAATAAGAAGGTAAATCTCCCATAAAGCCAACAAGTCATTATAAAATTTTATTTCTCTACTCATTTTTTTAAGATAATGAATAGAAACATTTTTTTCTTCTGCATAGTAAGACATATCGCTTTCATGTGGTTCTATTGTGCCACTGACAAGAATAGTGTCGTAGTGTTTTTTTAAGCAAGATGAAAGGTTTATTACATGAATACTTGCCCCGCCTACATTGAGACGCGTTATGATATCCATGACTTTTTTTTTTGTTTTGATAAGATACTCCTTTAATTAGTACTCATAATAAAATATTCAGCTATTTTTTTTACCAAGAAAATGATTTTTTACCCAAATAGACATTTTTGGTCCTAGAAGTTTTGATAAATATTTTAATAGTTTTCTCTGTGGGGTATACCAACTAGCTGCATAATGGTGGATACTAAAAGTATTATCTGTAATAATTAGCTTTTTAGTCAAACAATCAATTGGCTGAAAAAAATCTTTTGAATAGATAGTGCAGTTCTCAATAATCTGCTTTTCGTTGTTCAATTTTAGCCCTTTTTTAAGTAATATATTTGTTACGATATGAACAACAGTAAGAGAATTTTGTTTTTTAGCATCCATGGGGAAAACCAATCTTGTATATTCAGCAATAAATAAATTCATTAAGGGATGATTTGCAATAGCACCAAAGCCAAGTCCTGGATTTACATAGATATCTGTTTCAAAACCCATATATGCTTTATTTTCAAGTAAACTATCGAGTGGTTTGATAATTTCTACATCAACATCTAGATAAATTCCTCCCTCTTTCTGTAAAATAAAAAAACGAGCAAAATCACTAACAAAAGCATATTTTTTTGCATTATAGGCATCATGAGTAAAAGGAATCATGTTTACATCAAAGTTTTCCTCATTCCATTCGATAATTTCATAATCTGGACAATATTTCTTCCAACTATCTATGCATTTTAGAGAAAGTTTATTTAAAGGTTTTCTCCCAAACCAACAATAATGTATTTTTTTTTGTATTTTTTGATTCATAAAAGGTCCTTTAAATGAGAGGCTAAAAAATATGATGTGTTTTTTATATTGTAATCTTTTAGTTTTTCTAATGGATTATGGCAAATCTTTATTTGCCCTAAATATGCTTTATGAAATAATTGGACAGATTCATCAATATTTGAGGTATCAGCAGTTTCTCCAAGCAGGTTATCTTTCAGAAAATTAAATAAATCACCTGATTTTACATTAAAACTAATAATTGGTTTATTAGCTAAAGCATATTCACATATTTTTAAGGCAATAATATCATCAAGAGTATTAGGATAATGAAAGTGAACAAGAATATTGGCTTCATTTTGATAATTTAAGACATCTTGTTTTTTCATTAATTTCCTGCATTGAATAGAATTGCAATTTTGACTTTCAATATAGTTCATGGTCAAATCATCTGTTAATCCAATTAATACAAGCTCACTGTCAATAATGTTATATTTTGTAATAAATTTTATATAAGCATTAACTAAATTTCTTGGGTCATAAACATTGTCATTCAATAAATAAGTGCCAGTATAAAGGAAAACAAATTTATTCATTTTATTATAATTTACATGATGATAATTAAAATCATCAATATCAAAACCGTTTGGGATTTTAATCGATTTAGCTTTAGGATTATAATCAAGTTTGATTTGATTAATAATGCAATCATGAACAGCAATAATCAAATCAGCGCTATTAACACATTTTTTTTCCCAAAAAGCAACAATGGATTTTCTGACAAAACTTTGTTTCAAAGTGATAGGGTTGTGTTTCCAAGGATCTCTGAAATCAATTATGAGTTTCGTAGAGCAAAATTTTTTTAGAAAAAAGCCTGTTATAAAAGAGCTAAAGGGACCACCAGTAACCATAACTAAATCAATTTTTTCTTTTTTTATGACTTTAATCATTTGAGGTAAGTATAATAATGACCACCAAATATATTTATCTGGTGAAAAGAGTATATCTTTTAATAAAAATAAAATTTTATTAATCAAGTTAGTTTTTCTTTTATTATCCTTGAATGAATTGATTTCGGGAAAATTTATATTTTTTCTAAAAATAGTAGCAGTTTTAGGGATGTCATTGTTTAGATCAAGGTTAATATGTTCCTTATAGTTAGCAGTAAAGATAAATTGTTGAAAACCATATTTTTCAAGATATTTAGAAAATTTTAAATGTCTAAATGTTGCCACTAAATTTTGTGGTGCATAATGAACTAATAAACAGAGTAATTTAATTTTTTTCATTTATTATCATCCTCATTTAGACATAAAACAGAATCTTTTAATTCAGAAGTATATTTTACTTCATTTATAACCTGTTCATATAAATTAAAAACATCATGATGCTTATTTTCATATTCTTTAGCTTTTATGAGGGCATTTAGCCCCATAGATGTAATTTTCTTATGGTCACAAAGCAAAATCCTTATCTTATTTTTTAAATCTTCAAAATCGTTATTTTTAAATAAAAGACCATCAACATTATCACTAATTATTTTTGATGGACCTTGTGTATTTGAGGCAATCACTGGTAAACCACATGCTAAAGCTTCTAAACAAACAACACCAAAAGCTTCAGAAAGAGAAGTTAAAACAAAGATATCAGCATTGTGATATTCATTTACAAGTGTTTTATGGTTCATAAACTCTTTAATAAGAACAAAATTACCTAAAGAATATTGATAAATAAAATTTTTATACTTATTAAATAATGGACCTGAGCCAATAATAGTCAATCTGATATTTGGGAATTCATTTATTAAATCTTTGAAAGCATTAAGTAATAAAATATGATTTTTATTTTCCCCAAAAAAACCTATAGAAAGTAAACGAATGCAAATAGGACTATTCATGCCTAAATCGTTTACAGATTTTGAATTTAAATAATTAACTAAAGTGTTTGTATTAGTTGAAGAAAGTGGTTTGAAAATATCTTTATTGTATGTGTTTTCAATAGCAACAACATTAATTTTGGGATGTAATTTTTTAATATCTTCAGCAAAAAGCTCAGACACTGCAATGATATAATTAGCATTTAAAAAAACATTTTTAATTATATTTATTACAGAATCATTAAAAATTTTTTTACCATAAAGATCAGTAGAATAGTAAAAATCGCCACCATGTGTAGTGACTATATAAGGAATATCCAGAATTTTAGATAGTTTCATGGCAATATGACCAGCAGGATACAAACAATGTGCATGAATAATATCATAATCTCCTTTTTTAATTTTATGTTTTAATTTAATGTATATAAATAATGAGTAAAACTGTCTAAAATAATCTTTGGGAAATCCCCAATATTTTATTATGTTATAATTATTCTTGTCAATAGCGATAGATAAATAATCAGGGTTCCAGCTCTTTCTATACACTTTGTCTCGCAGAAAAGTGTATTTATTTTGAAAAAAATAAGTGTAGTAATCTAAATCAAAATCTTCATGCAGTTTGACAATGGGATAATGGATGAAAATCGAAAAATAATTTGATAGAAATAAGACCCGCATAAATTATACCGTGTTCTTTAAAAAATTAATATTTTTGAAATCGCTTTTTTTTATTATGAGGATTTCTTTCCAATGGATATTTGTAGTTTTCATAAACTTATAAATATGAAAAAGAGAACCAATACTGTATGCAATAGATGAAGCAATTGCTGCTCCAATAATAAAAAATTTTGGTATTAACGCAAAGTTTAAAATCAAGCTTACGATTGCTATTGTAACACTCGAATAGGTATTAACAATAATCATATTTTTTACAATAAAATAAGCAGCTAGTAATTTTGAATAGCAAAACAGCATAACTCCTGGTACTAATATCAAAAAAGGTAAAACAGAATCATAAAAAGCATCAGAAAAAACAAAAGGAATAATAATGTATGCAAGAGAAAAAATAAAAATAGAAGAGATAACAATAAAAAAAGTCAAGAGCCTAAGCAATTTTGCTATAAAAATGTCTCCTTGCCTTTTATTACTCAGTTCAAGATAAAGAACAGCTCTAACAGATTCTGGAAACAACCATAATTTTTCTGATAGAGTGATAGCCAGTGAATAAATACCGATATCATGAAAAGAAACAAAAAATTTTAAGATATAGACATTAAATCTATAAGTCATAAATGTCATAATATTATTTAGATAAGTTTTTCCAGAATTTTTGAATAATTCTTTAGTATAAACAATTTTAGCTTTATAGCTTTTTCTATCCTTGTAAACCAAAATAAGAATATAAATGATAGAGAAAGAATTTGCAAAAGAAAGAATTAATAAAATGTTCAAAATAGTTAATGAATGAATAAAATATAAAAAGACAGCAAACATTAATAAAACTCCCTGTTTGAGAATATCGAATAATTGAAATTTGACAATTCTATCAAGAGCATAAATAGCATTATGAAAAATAAAATTGATTTGAAAAACAAAGCAAAATATTAAACCAGCTAATAAAAATTTACTATCAATACTATTGTGATTATTTAAGAGGTAATAATAAACAATAAAAAGAAAAATAAAAAAAGTTGTCATTGTACCCGCAAGAGAACTTACTAAATAATCTTTTAGTTTAATGGCGTTTTGAGCAAGTTTCAGTTGAAGCATCTCAGGTAAACCAAAATTGGAAAAAAGAGTTAAAGTGCTAGCTATAAGTAAAGTATATCTATAAATACCAAAATTTTCAGGACCTAAAACCCGACTAAAAATAATAGAGATTGAAAAAGTAATTGTAACAATAATTATATTTAAAAAAAAAGTAGAAACGAGCTTTTTCGCAATGTTCATCTATTAACTCTCATAAGCCTTTGTGTTATATGTCAAAGCGTAATTATATGCTAAAATAGTCCAGTAAATAAAGTAATTTCTGATACTAGAAGGTGAAGCTGAAGAAATAACAAAAAACAAGAAAAAAAGCAGAACTCTCTTATCAGTATCAGTTAAAGATTTTATATTAAGCAAAGAAAAAATAGAGTCTCTATTTTTATTTTTAATAATGGTTAGCAATGGTGTAAAAACAATAAAACATAAAAGAAAAAATCCTGGTATCCCTTCAGACCCTAGTATTTCAAAAAAGAAATTATGGGGTTGAATCACATGATCAGTTTCATTTAATCTATCATATGGAAAAGAATTATCAAAATTTCCCATCCCAACTCCTAAACCTTTAGAATTTATCATTTGCTCAATACTAATTAAATATAATCTCGATCTTACAGTTGTAGAAGAAATTCTTTGTGAATTAGCTTCTAATCCAAAAGATGCTACTCTTTCTTTTATATGTTTATTAAAGAGAAAGTTAGCCATTGGAATATTTGAAAATATATACATAGCGGAAAAAAAAATTATTACTAAAGCAGTAAGTTTAAAAAGAAGATTCATTTTAAATATAATTCTATAGATTAAGAAAGGAGCGAGAGTTATCAATACTATTCTGGTCGCATGAAATCCTATAACCATATATAAAAGGAGAAACAAAATAGTGCATAGATTTTCGATATATTTTCCTTTCATAAACAAAATAATAGGTGTACAGATTAGTAAAGCAGCCGGAAGATCATTTTCATTGTAAAAAGCTCCTGTAGGTATATAATGTGGTATATTGTAATATTTTGAAGGCGGTAAATGTGTAAGAGTGGTAATTTCCCATATAGAAACTGACAAATTCCATAAAATGCAAATAATAATTAATTTTTCAAAGAATCTTATTCTACTCTCAGATGATAAAAATTGAGTTATAACATAAAAATTAAAAAAATAAATAAATTTATAGTGCATAGTAGTAAAGCTGAAATCGTGATTTAATGTAAAGAATAAACTACCTAAACCATAAAACATCCAAAAAAAGAATAAAAAATAAATAAAGAGAATCGACTTATTAATATTTAATTTTTCTAATCCAACAATTTGAAGTGAAAAATAAATAATAAAGACTAATGTAGGTAAGTAATAAGTAACGATAAAGTATCCCTCATAATAAGGGAATAACTGAAAAAACACTGAAACAAAAACAAGAAAAAAAATAATAAACTCTGTTTTACACATCAAGTAACTTGATATATTCAGTTTATAATTTGAATTATTTTGTATCTGCATAAGCTTATAAATAGTTAAAGTAAAAATTAAATAAATCTTTTGTATTTATTGTTTTTTTCCAAGTAGAATTTTCCATAAAGTAATTAATTTTTTCTTATCTTCATCGCTAGAAAGTTCATTAAGAAGAACACACCCTGAAGAAAACATAAAAGAGACCATAAAAGTAACAACACAGATCAAAGCTCTTTTAGGAAAAGCTCTTTTCCCTGGCAAATTAGGGAGATCAATTATTTCAAGTCTATCTATATTATTAATTTCTTCAATCCGAGCAATCTCAAGTTGAGGATAAATCGTTTGTAACACTAATTGATACAGGTCGAGATAAAAGATCATTTCTTGTATAACGATTGAGTTATCACTAATGTTTCTCAAAGCTAATAAATATGGTGTTCCCTCATTGCCAGTTTCTAACCTATTTAGTGTTTCCAAAACATTTTGTCGTCTTAATATCAAGCCTCTATACCGTGGTGAATTAGTCATATGTTGCTCTATAAGGCTAAGCTCTAGTTCGATTTCAAAGAAATCTTGTAAAATTAAACCATAGCCTTCAATGGCTGCTTTTGCTTGTTCCTCAATTTCTATTATATTATTTGTGTTTTGAAATTGTCTCAAATCTTCGCTTCTTGTTACCATTTCATTGGTAATATAATGAATTCTATTTTCGAGTAGTTCTCTTCTTTGTTTACCAATATTGTTAGGATTGTCTCGGGTATAACTCATTAATAAATCAAGATAATATTGAGCCATTTCTAGAGAAAAATATTTATCTTTTGTAGTGATTCTGATTGTCATGAAATGGACTTCGTCATTTAACAAAACATCAAATATATTGCTATGAAACTTCTTTACAGCTATGTCCATTGCTTTCAATGTATCTGGCTCAGTAATTTCAAAATAGTCTATTAAATTGAATTTTCGAATGGTATTTTCGGTATTTGTTCGACTCTTTAAGATCGCAGAGTATTTAAAATTCATTGCTCTTGGAGTTGTCTGAGAACCCAATCCGAGATTTTCCATAAAGTTCGATGCCATAGAAGCCATTGATATATTTCCCGAATCTATCAATGGATAAACTGTGAACTCTGAAGCCCATCTTTCGGTAACTACAAGAGAATAAATAACAGCAATCAATGACATTATCAATGTAAAAAGAATGATAAATTTCTTACCTTTAGCAAGAATTATGAATATATCAATCAGATTAATTTTTTTATCGTCCACTTATACCTCTAAAATATTTTTTTTTGTTAAAAAATTTATTAAAGCTTTTTTGTCAAGCAATATTTCTAAATCTACATATATCAAAGTCATAAAATATCATTGAGTTTGGATTATGGAATAAGTTTATGGCAATTAGAGATTGCCGCTACGAACATAAGTTGACACTTATTCTTCGCTCTCTCCATGTCACCTGGCAGTCCATTCTTCTTGAATGATCTTCCATGTAGAATGTTGATCTCGAATTTCTGGGTTTATGGAAGTATTAACTATTGTTTCCTGCAACTCAAAATCAGAATCTACGATATTGGGATTCTGTCTCCTTAAGACAATCTGTTTCCTGCCAGAATTTTTCAAATTTGGTGCTGAATATTCTTGATCGAATGATACTAAAACCAAGTTATCTGCATAATAAAAAGAATAATCTGTTAAAACAATCTCCAGTTGAATATCTGGATTAAAAATTCTTTTTTTATGGTTTTCCCAAGCCTCAAAATTCATTCTTTGTCTATGTGAGATAAATTCGTCAGAAGAATAAAAAGAAAGATATTCTGTTATGTCTTGATTAATCCAACTGGTTAACCAATTAGTTAAAAAAAACTCAATATTTTCTATTTCTTTTTTCAAAAAATCAATATTCACCCATTCAATAACATCATTTATTATGACAGGTGTTTTTGAAAAATTCAAAACTTCATGAAAATAGGTAATTATCTCATTTTCAAAACGAATACAACCCTCAGTATCGTTAGGAGTCATGTCTACATCTGTTCCATGAATCCATATTCCAGAACCTGTCTTTTGTCTAAGCCTATCTAGTTCATTAGGATAACCAAGTTCCCAAGCTCCAGTCCCATATTGTGCTGCGATAGCTCCATATCTTCTTCTTAAATTTTGCTCTGAAAAGAATGGATAAGCTATATATAGTCCCTCTGGTGTTTTTAAATCACCTCTCCTAAGTTTGTTGCCATCTGCTTTACCAGTAGAAATTTGATAAGAATTAAGAAAAACGAGTCTTCTCTCTAAAATTGATGGTTGAGGATTTGCAGTATTTTGATCGATATTTTCAAAGCGATACAATGCAGCATGTTGATATTTCTTTTCTGCTATGATTAAATGCTGGTCAAGTTCATTAGCTGTAATACTACCTTGAAAAATGGACAAAATTGTTTGCGGAAACAAAAAATTGATAAATTCATATGGCACTAAATTTTCTTTTGCTTCCCAAATTTCTCTTTGAGAAAAAAGTAATGCGGAAACGATGAGCAATAATAAAAGAAAAAAATATTTTTTTTTCATAATTAATCTCCCTTTATATATACACACAGAGAACATCTTCTTCTATCTCTGAAGTAAATTCTTTCTCTCTATTTTTGTTCATAATAAGCATATATGCTTTGTCTATGGATTCTGTTTTCATGTAGTTTTTTAGCCTCTCAATCCCTTTTTTATGGTATTCAGGACCACGCCATATTTTTAATTCGACAACGAATTTTTCATTTCTAAAGATAACAACGATATCGAGTCTTTTTTCAGCTCCTGTCTCTACTTCTTTGAAACTAAAACCGATACCGTTTGTGATTGGTTTCAAGAAAACTAAAAAAAGAAGTCTCAAGTCTTTTTCGAGAAATTCATCTGACTTTAAAAGTAAGTTATTATGAAATTTTTCTTTAATAACTTCTTGAAATTGATATAAGACTTTGTCGAAATCGAGACGCCCATCGTTTTTGATGTAAGGTTCTTGAGTATTGTTGATAGGTGTTGAGGAATCGGTTTCCATTTTTCCTATCATATAGTCAGTTATTTTTTCTTCATATATTTTATTATGGATTTTTACTTTTTTTGCAGGGGTGGTATCTATGATTCCGTATAAATAGGCAAAGTTTAACACTGGAATTTCTTTGGAATAAGTGTATTCTTTTTCACCTAATACAACTGATTTAATGAAATCGAAAAGGTCTTTATCGTTTTCAAGATTTTTTGTCATGTCATCAAATAAAGTGCTTGAATCACTCAAAGTAATGTTTGCTGCTTCTTCAACAACATCTATTGTCCAGTCAGTATTGGCTTTTTTAGGTAAAATTTTTTCATCTATTATTTTACAAAATTTACTCACTAAAAAAGGATAACCACTCGTCCAGAAATGAATTTTTTCACTAATCTTTTCAATGTCTATTTTAAAACCTTTGAATTGAGAATATTCTGTAAGCATAGTGCCTATTTCTTTGGAATTGAAAGACATATCTATTTCAAAATCAACTGCGATATTCCAAGGACTATTATATTTTTTCTCTGAGTCAGGTCTAATTTTTAGTTTCAAGTTCTTAATGTCGTGCAACCCAGCTAGTATTACACTATGAAATGTAACATCATAATTTTCTTGGGCTGCTAAAAATTTCTCTCTGAGCATGGCTAAAAAATATATAAATATGTCATTGTCGCTTGATTTGTCAACTTCATCTATCATCAAAACGACTTTTTTATCAATCTTAGATAAAATGTCTGTCAGAGCTTTTGATAACTCGTCAAAATTGCTTACATTATCTATTTTGTCGTAAAATAAATAACTGTATCCATGATTTTTAATATTTCTATCATCACCAAGATAGCTTAAAAATTTAGGACCAAATGCCTCAATTGATCTAAATGGGGCATCGCCTACACCCTCAAAACTGAGCCTCGTTGGTAAATAATCATCTGTTTTTAAAAGTTCTCGTCTTAAAGTTGCTAAAGTCGTAGTTTTACCATACTGTCTTGGTCTATTTATGACAAAATAGTCACCATCTACTATCATTGTGAGAATTTTATCAATTTTTTCGCTTGTATCTACCATAAAATGCTTCTCAGGGATACAAGTTCCGGTTATATTAAATTTTTTCATCTATATTTTCCTTGCTTAAAACTTCAACTTTCTCCCCCTGCCCCCCTCCCCGTCGTTGCGAGGTCCCTCACTTGAATACCCCCCCCGAAGCAATCTCCGTGTCACTACCCCCCATCCCGTCGTCGCGAGGTCCCTCACTTGAATCTCCCCCCGAAGCAATCTCCGTGTCACTACCATCCCCCCGTCGTTGCGAGGTTTCCCCTCCCCGTCGTTGCGAGGTCCCTCACTTGAATCTCCCCCGAAGCAATCTCCGTGTCACTACCATCCCCCCCGTCGTTGCGAAGTCCCTTCCATGAACCTCCCCCCGAAGCAATCTCCGTGCCAATATCCTGCATCCCGTCGTTGCGAGTTCCCTTCAATGAACCTCCCCCGAAGCAATCTCCGTGCCTCTATCCCTCATCCCGTCATTCCGAGGTCACTTCAATTTTTTCATATTTATTATGTTATTTTGAGCTGATATAAAAAATATTCTAAAATAATAATTCCTTATTATATCAATTTTTATATGATCATAAAATATTCATTATAAATCTCCTTGCTTTTTTCATGAAAGTGTTGACAAAAAACAAGTGTTAAATATTTTGTCCGATAAGTGTTTTTTATTTTTTGAGCAAAACCAAACAAGGAGGACTTTATGCCAAAGAGCCATAAAAAACTATTTTTAATTATCATTTCTATTGTGATAGCTTTATTAAGTTTAAGCTGCACTAGTGATAAAATTACCGAGCATGAACCTCAAGACTGGACATCTGGCGAGCTTTATGCAAAGCTAAACGAAGATATCAAAAACGAGGCTCTTGAAGAATTTTTACTGTCTTATTCTGAATATGATTTGAAAACCATATTCCATGACAGATTGGGAAACCGTTTTCGTTTTTCTTTTGATTATGAAAAGATTAACGAATTTAAGTTTTTGGAAAGACTTATAGGAGCATGAAATGAAACAAAAAAAAATCAAACAAATTTTCATCATCATAAAAATTTTCATACTGTTATTGACATTATCCACATGTGAAAATAATCCAACAAATCCTATCATTGCTACACACATCTCGCTTAATCACACAACTGTTCAAATCCAAATAGATGAATCTATAACGCTAATAGCATTGTTGGAACCATCATCTGCTACTAACAACGAAATAATATGGACTAGTGACAATCAGGATATAGCCACTGTATCAGCAAATGGAGTTGTAACTGCTATTTCAAAAGGTTATACAACAATCACGGCGAGCTTAAAACAAGGTGGCTTAACTGCAAAATGTTCAATTATATCTGGTTATGAGCATGATATAAATTATTTTACAGTGTATAACTCTGATCAGTGGGACTATTCAGTGAATATTATTAAAGCACTTGGAAACGACAGATCATATACCATAGATATTTTCGAAGACATAGAAATAGATGGTGTATGGCAAGATGAATTCACATTCGGAGATGTAACTGGTATCACAGTAAATATAAATGGCAAAGCAACTATTACTAGAAAGTCTAGAGATTTATTACTCAGTGTGGGTATACTCCAAAGCGTAATAATAAATGACTTAACCTTAAACGGTTATTATGACGATTATAATTTCTCTTCATTTATTGTTGTTGTTGATGGCATAGATGCAATTTTTACTATGCAAGGAAATAGTGTTGCAAACCATAGCACGGCATATAATATTTGGGTAAGAAAAGGTGGATGTTTTTATCTGAAAGAAAATGCAAGTGTATTACATGGTTTCGTAGGAGTTTTTGTAAGTGATTCTGGAACCTTTTATTTACAAGACAATGCCACTGTTTCTTTTACCGTATCAACAGGTGTTGTTGTCAATGGTGGCTTTTTTTATATGAATGGTGGCGAAATATCTATGAATAGAAACATTTACAGGAATGGTTTAGTCGGAGGTGTTGCTATTTCAAAAGGACAATTCATATTATCTGATGGTATTATAAATGGAAATTTTGCCACCAATAGCGGTGGTGTGTATATAGGAGAATCAGGTAGTTTCGAAATGTTAGGAGGGATTATTTCAGGAAATAGAACCCTTAGTCATGGCGGTGGTGTATTTGTAGATAGGCGTGGTTTTTTTGCGATGTCTGGAGGTATTATATACGGCAATGAAGAATCTGGCTCATCTATAGAGCTAGCAAATTCAAGCGCTTATATTGGTGCTGCGATATTTGTTTATAACTACCACACAAATTATGGTACTGCTTACTATGGAGATGGTACTGATATATTACCTCATACTGACGGATACGATGATTTTACAGATTACACGGTTATTGGAAGGAGGTAAAATGAAATTTAGAAGAGAATTGTTCTTTTTTTTTACACTACTGATAGTTATGTTGTCAATTACCTGCACAAACTCTACAGATCCATCAGTAGAGCCAAATATCTTATGTCATATGGACTATGACATCATCCATGGCACAATTATGATTGATTTAGTAAGAGATTTAGATGAATATCAATATGAAAAATTCATCTCGGATTACTCAAAGTATGGACTCAGGGTTTTGGAAACTTTGTCCAGTAATCAATACCCTCGATATTATACATTTGATCATACTAAAATTCATTGTTTGCTTTTTCACCTTTTAATCCTTGACGATGAAAGAGTAAACATATTTGGTGCAGAACTTTTATGGCAATCACATCCTACTGTCTGGACACCCGGATATATTACTATCGGATTTCGAGACAATGTAACAGACGAGTTGATAAAAGATTTCATCGCTGACAATGCAGAATACGAACTAAAACTTCACAATGTTTTGGTTCCAAAACTAAAATGGTATTTATTTTCCTATAATCATCACAAACTGACGAATTATCTCGACCTCAATGGCAGAGACAAAATTTGGACAATGCAAATTGATAATCTTGACTATTATAAACTAATAAAGCCAATTGAAAATGAAGAAAATCATGTATGTCACGGAGACTATGACATAGTTCACGGAGCAATACATATTTATATCCCATCAGATATGGATGAAGAACAGATAGAAAATTTCTTATCTGATTATTCAGAGTATGGTCTCAGAGTAGCAAAAACAATCTCTAACACTTATTATCCACTTTACTGGGTATTTGACCATACTAAGATTCATTGCTTATTATTTGAACTATTGATCTTAAATGACGAAAGAGTTACTCCATCTGGCACAGGTCTCTTATGGCAAACATTGCCTACCTCTTGGACACCTGGATATATAAGAATATATTTTGATGAATATGTCTGTAATGAAAAGATAGAAAAATTCATACCTGAACTAACCCTCGAATATGCGGAATATGATTTGAAACTATACAATATTTTAGTTCCACGATTAAATTGGTATTTATTTTCTTATGACTATCTTAAATTAACAAATTTTCAAGATTTGAATAGACATGAGTATATCTTAGAGATTGTGGAAGATGAATTTGACTATTTTAAACTAATTGACCTAATAGAAAAATAGGAGGACATAATGAAAATAATGATAAAAATCTTTTTGGGGATTATGATATTGATAGCAATGCTGTCAATAGTCTGCTGTTCGACAGAACCCAAAATAGAGCAAATTTGTCATGGCGACTACGACATAATCCATGGCACAATTAGGATTAATTTTGTAAGAGATTTAGATGAATATCAATACGAAAAATTCATCTCGGATTACTCAAAGTATGGACTCAGGGTTTTGGAAACTCTGTCTAGTAATCAATACCCTCGATATTATGCATTTGATCATACTAAAATTCATTGTTTGCTTTTTCACCTTTTAATCCTTGATGATGAAAGAGTAAATCAATCACATACTGAGCTTTTATGGCAATATCCGCCTACCGTCTGGACACCGGGATATCTTATTGTTGGATTTCGAGACAATGTTACAGACGAAATGATAAAAGAGTTTATCATTGAAAATGCAGAATATGACCTAAAACTTTACAATGTTTTGGTTCCAAGACTAAAATGGTATTTATTTTCCTATAATCATCACAAACTGACGAATTTAGACCTAAATGGCAGAGAAAAAATTTGGATGGTGCGTTTAGATACATCTGACCTTTATAAGTTAATAGCCCCAATCGGTCAATAGGAGGAAAAAATGAGAAATAATGAAACGCTTTTTACAAGAAAAAATAAAACAACTAAGTTGGCATATAGACAAGTGCCACAACAAAAAAAATCAAATCTAAAGGAGATTACAATGAGAACAGTTTTTTTAATGATAGCATTGGTGATGATATTTTTATCAAGCTGTCGAGATAACCCTGTTGAGATAATAATTCCAGAAAAAAACAGAATACTGGAATCATTTTTATTTTAACTCAACCTGGTATAACATGATATTAAACGGAATAGCCACAGAGGACAGATTTTACGCTCTGATCCGTCATGGTATTCTTGGATTTGAAAATTTTGTGGACATGCCACCCTTGAGGACTGTTGAATATATCGCTATAGGTTATGACTCTGGAACAGCAATGTCAAAAGATTTCACAGCATATTTTCCTAGACATAGGCTTGATATGCTCAGATTTTCAGTCAATGGTGACGATAGAATTGATGGAATTTCAATCACTCCCAAAGATTTTGGAGAAGAGTTTGAAGACTTTGTTTTTTGGCCTGGGACAAGTTATAGTAACCTTGATGGTAGATTTGGGGTGTTTAATAACCAAAATCGGTTTGTTGCTTTATTAACTAATAATACACAATATGTTTATGATTGTTATGTGGTTTATATAGACTTAGTAACTGAAAATAGACAAATTATAATCAAAGATAAAGGGTTTTGGAAGCTACCTAATGAGGGAAATTCTATGGTAAGTATGATTATGGATATAATTAGTTTCAAGGATAATTTTTACATAACTTGGTTTGAATCAAGGGCTCATTATGTGCGAATTTCAAGCGATGGCATAGAGAAACATGGAAATGTCATGGGCATGCAGATAAGAGCATTTTTTGAATTTCAGGGGTATCTTTTTGCTCATAGGAATGTTGGTGATTTGTATTACACTTCAGATGAGGAAACATGGCATCCTGTAGGTTGGACAATACCAACTATTTACAACAGCTTAGAAATTGATGATTATCTGTTTACTTATTTATACGATACTGTCTATTTCTTTGATGATGTATTCGGTTTATTTACTTTATATCGACTTCCTATAGAGAATCTACAGGGTAGGCATATAACATCAATGGATAGGTTCAAAGATGATCTCGTAATAACAACTACAGCTGGACTATTTCACAAGCCAATAGAAGAGGTATTAAACGATAGAATTTTAGTGTCCTCCACTAGACAATACAACCTTTTAGGAGAATAAAATGAGAAACAATGAAACACTTTTTACAAGAAAAAATAAAAAAACTAAGTTGGCATATAGACAAGTGCCTCAACAAAAAAAAATCAAATCTTAAGGATATTACAATGAGAACACTTTTTTTATTGATAGCATTGGTGATGATTTTTTTATCAAGCTGTCGAGATAACCCTGTTGAGATAATAATTCCAGAAAAAACAGAATACTGGAATCATTTTTATTTTAACTCAACCTGGTTTAACATGATAATGAACGGAATAGCTACAGAAGACAAATTTTATGCTCTGATTCATGTTGGTATACTAGGATATGAAAATTTTGTAGATACACCACCTCTGAGAACGGTAGGCAATATTTCTGTCGGTTTTGATGCAAGACATGTTATGTCAAAAGAATTTACAACCTATTTTACTAAACATAGCCGTGACATGCTCAGATTCGCTCACAATAGTAATGATCAGGTTAGTGCAGCTTTTATCACTCCAAAAGATTTTGGAGATGAGTTTGAAGACTTTGTTTTTTGGTCTGGAACAACTTTTGGTAACCTTGATAATGAATTTGGAGCATTTAATAATCAAAATAGATTTATCGCATTGTTAACTAGCCAACCGCTTTATTTTAATCACTGTTATGTGGTTTATATGGACTTAGTGACCGAAGATAGTCAAATTGTAATCAAAGACAAAGGATATTGGAAACTTCCTTCAGATATTATGCCTAGTTCTTACCAAATATGGGACATCAGTAGTGTTAGAGATTTATTTTATATCTCTTTTGGCATTATTCACCCTCATTATGTTAAAATTTCAGATAAAGGTATAATAAAACATTTTGTAAATCCAAGTATAGAGATAAGAGCATTTTTTGAGTTTCAGGGGTATCTTTTTGCTCATAGGAATGTTGGTGATTTGTATTATACTTCTGATGAGGAAACATGGCACCATGTCGGCTGGACGATACCAACAATATACAATAGTTTAGAAATAAATAATTATCTCTTTACTTATTTATACGATACTGTATATTTCTTTGATGATGCGTTTGGGGCATTTACATTATATAGGCTCCCTATAGAGAATCTGCAGGGAAAACATATAACATCAATGGATAGGTTCAAAGATGATCTCGTAATAACAACTACTGCTGGATTATTTCACAAACCAATAGAGGATCTATTAAACGACAGAATATTAGTATCCTCCACCAGACAATACAACCTTTTAGGAGAATAAAATGAGAAACAATGAAACATTTTTTACAAGAAAAAATCAAAAAACTAAGTTGGTACAGAACAAAATGCCACAACAAAAAAAATCAAATTTTAAGGAGATTACAATGAGAACACTTTTTTTAATGATAGCATTAATGATGATTTTTTTATCAAGCTGTCGAGATAACCCTGTTGAGATAATAATCCCAGAAAAAACAGAATACTGGAATCATTTTTATTTTAACTCAACCTGGTTTAACATGATAATGAACGGAATAGCTACAGAAGACAAATTTTATGCTCTGATTCATGTTGGTATACTAGGATATGAAAATTTTGTAGACACACCACCCTTACGAACTACCGGAGGAAATATTTCCATCGGTTTCAACACGAGAACAGCTATGTCCAAAGAGTTCACAGCTTATTTTCCGCAGAATAGACTTGACATACTCAGATTCGCCCATAATTACAACGATCAGGTTAGTGAAGCTTTTATCACTCCCAAAGATTTTGGAGTAGAGTTTGAAGACTTCGTTTTTTGGTCTGGGACAACCTTTGGTAACCTTGATGGCAGATTTGGGGTGTTTAATAACCAAAATCGATTTATCGCATTATTAACTAGCCAACCGTTTTATTTTCATCACTGTTATGTGGTTTATATGGACATAGTGACGGAAGGTGGACAAATTGTTATCAAAGATAAAGGATTTTGGAAGCTACCTAATGAAGGAAATTCGGTGAGCTATGTTATTTTGGATATAATGAATTTCAAGGATAATTTCTACATAACTTGGTATGAATCGAGGTCTCATTATGTTCGAATTTCAAGCGATGGCATAGAAAAACACGGGAATGTCATGGGTATGCAGATAAGAGCATTTTTTGAATTTCAGGGGTATCTTTTTGCTCATAGAAATATTGGTGATTTGTATTACACTTCTGATGAGGAAACATGGTATAGAGTTGGTTGGACAATCCCAACTATGAAAAATTCCCTTGAAATAAACGATTATCTTTTTACTTATTTATACGATACTGTCTATTTCTTTGATGATGTATTCGGGGCATTCACATTGTATAGACTTCCTATAGAGAATCTGCAAGGTAGGCATATAACATCAATGGATAGGTTCAAAGATGATCTTGTAATAACAACTACAGCTGGGTTATTTCACAAACCAATAGAGGAGGTATTAAACGATAGAATTTTAGTATCCTCCACCAGACAATACAACCTTTTAGGAGAATAAAATGAGAAACATTGAAACACTTTTTACAAGAAAAAATAAAAAAACTAAGTTGGCACAGAACAAAAAGCCACAACAAAAAAAATCTAATCATAAGGAGATTACAATGAAAACACTTTTTTTAATGATAGCATTAGTGATGATATTTACACTTAATGCTCAAATTGGTCAAACATGGATTTATGATGCTGCTGATTTAAGCGAGCATCCTATTAACTGGAGGGCACAATGGTGGAAAGTCAGCCATTCTGGAACCGAACAAGAACTTTTATTATCCCCATTCTTTGCTGATACAGAAGAATATCCTAGCCTTGCATTTGTAGCTAAAGGCACCTCATCCGATTTTCGTCCCGAAGATGGCTGGGTATTAATCAGAGCCTATCTTGGCGATTCACGATATCCACTACCCCAAAATGATGAAAATTCACCTGTAGTAATCCTCTACAATCTACATACCGGTATCATTCGTTATTTTGCACATGCAAATACTAATAGAGTAGATTACTACCAAGCCATAGCTCGTATCACAAATATGTATGATACTGGTTTATTATCAGCTATCAATACAAATCAGCCTTTCCTAAGAAGCAAGGATTTTTTTGATACAGCAGAGTCAGAGCAAAAGAATGTCGTAAAATATGTTCATAATATCAACCCAGGCGGCTGGATTTATGCAGATTTTTATGTATCAAACGCTGAACCTTATGTTAGCAATAATTTTGTTTTTAATTCTTTTGGAACAGAAGCACCATCTCGTCTTGCCAATGATCATATTCAGTTAGCCCACTCCATGCCTCAAAATAATGCCAATGATTTTCATGACATATCTTTTTATAAAACAGAATATTTCGAAAAAGGAAACAATTTAAGAAACTATCTACGCAACAATGTCATAGATAGATTCAACTGGTATCTCTCACCAAATAATAATGCTTATAGAGCAAGAATAAATAGAGGCAACACATTTCTCAACCACAATCCCGATGTAATGCCTTTCGTAAACAATGTAGCTGATATGACCAAATTTTTCTTTGGAAACAATTCTGTAGTGAACACAATAGAGTTTAGCTTGCAAGAAAATGGTGTTAGTTTTGAGCAGGGTGGTGTCAGTTCACCTATCAGAACAAATAATTTTTCTTTTCAAAGAACTGGTGTAAACAATAACTGGGTGTTATCTCCCCTTTATACAGGATTGTTTGGTACGGTGCATCTTGAAAAAACACCGATTATTGATGTGCGTTATTTTGAACCACAATACCATCAACATAATGAAAATTGTGTTGAGCTTTCTTGTGATCCTAGAATATGTGAAGCTGCAGGAGTATCATATTGTAGTGGACATGGTTTAACCGGTACTTGTCAATGTACTTTTGAAGGTAAGAATTGCATAATTATTGAAACGCCACTTTGCTTTATTAACCCGGACCCCAATGATCCCAATATCCTATACAGCTATGAGTTGAATAATGATTTAGGTATAGCAAATCAATGGCGCGTAAATCCTGCCTCTGGTTTGGTAGGTCAACCAAGAGATGTCCAAGTTTCTTTTACCTTTACTATAGTTGATCATAAATCCGTTCCCTTACAAGACTATTTATATAATATGGATGGATTTGTTACACAGTCTGTGGTTGATCTAACAAATAATAATGTTCGTACCTATCACTGTTTTACACCATTTTTAAATATAGATGATATAAAAAATGTAAAGGTTATCACAAAAGATATCCAACTTTCAAATTTTAGAGTAAGGTACAAAGCAACATTTGACCGCATAGATTCATCAGAACCATTTATATACATAGCGAATTATACGACAAATATAATGGATCCATTTGAAACATATAGCAATTTTACTTTGCCTTATGCACAAAATATATATCAACATTTTGATAATGTTACATGGGCTACTCCTCGGATCCTGAATCATAGGAACATTATTGAGTTTGGCTCTATAATGTCTATAAATGATGTTGTTACACCGCATTCAAGTAGTGTAAGAAATATATATTTTGGATTTGATGTAGTAAATGGGCAATTGCAAATTCAAAATGGAGCAAATGTAAACATCGGTAACGGACTAATTCGCTTGTCTGGGAGCGGATCATCGGCTATTGTTGACTCTAATTCTATGCTTTCTGTAGGCTCAGGTGGAAGAATATTTTTGTCCGATGGAGCGGTATTAGAGATAAATGGTATTTTAAATGCTCCAAACAGTGTCATCCACGCGACCGGCAATGGAACAATCATCATAATCAACTCTTCAGACAGCGAAGTAATATTAGGTAATGTAACACTTGAAGATGGTGCTCGACTTGAAATAAATGGAAGAATTGTATCAGCTTCAGGTAGCAAAATTGAACTATCTGGAGTGGGAGCTGGGATTATTCTTACAAATAATAGTAATCTTATAATTTCCAATAGTGTATTGGAAGCTTTATCCAGTAGCACCATAACCCTATTAAGCAATTCCCATCTCAATCTCCAAAGCAACAGCACATTAATCATGAACGATTCCTCAAATATGACATTAAACAATGGACAATTGAGTTTTCATGATTCTACGCTAAATATGCGACATGACTATGAATATTTTGATTTCATGGGACGAATCGGTATATTGATGAATAACAACAGTACATTGACAGCAAACAACAGCAATCTTTATGTTTCAAATCGCTCTGATATCA
>WRLO01000048.1 GCA_009777575.1 Candidatus Cloacimonadota bacterium | reverse complement strand
CTAACTATTATAAAATAAAGAATTATATCTTTAAAGCAAACTTTCCTTTCACCACAAAAATAATAAGTCATGAATTAAACATATCTCACAAAATCGTAGAAAAAAACATTCGTGTTTTACGAGAAGATAATTACATCAAGCAAATAGGCATTGAAAATAGATTTAAGGTATATATTTCAAATACATATCAAGGGTTTATGCCAGTTCCAAATGATAACTATAATAAAATAAAGAGATATATCTATACTTTAGGTAAACCATTCACAATAAAAAAAGTTATCAGTGAATTAGGAATAGTGTATCATGTTGTTAAATATAACAGTTCAAAACTAATCAAAGAAGGATATATAAAGTTTATTGGCAGAGATAAAATGACAAAAGTCTATATCCTAAACAGACATTATGGAAAAGAATCAATAAAGAAAAGGTGAGTCTCTGATTGCCAAGAAAGCTGAAACCATGATCTCCATAAAACCTTTTGAAGCAGTCTGTGTCAAGTAACTCACTCGAGACTTTCTTTAAAAAAACTTGAAGAAAGATGCTAAATACGAAGAAATAACTTGCCAAGAAAACGGCATATCTTATTGTAGCACCAATAATTAATATAATGGAGGTTCGCAATGAACTCAGAGTTGAAAGAATTAAAAGACGAACGGAAAAGGCTTAAAAAGTCAATCGACACCACATATCAGAAAGGTGGTGAAGCAAAAACTATCATGGACATCAGAAGAGAGGTCGAACTCATCGATATGAAAGTATTTAACCTAATAAATCGCTTTCACTGGTATGAATTTGAGAGCCTGTCTGCTCTCGGTGAATTCATGGAGTATGTCAAAGAAAACGAAATATTTCTCAGCATGTCACCCGATGTAACTGCTCTTTTCGTAGAGAAAGGATTTGAAGTAAAGAGATACGATACAGAAAGTATCGAGGACTTAGTAAAACGTAATCTGCCAGAGTCTGTAGCAGAGCTTTATAGTGAATGGAGCTGGAGACGACTCTCCCGATGATGGAAGAGATGTTGGACAGACATTTCCAGTATCTCAAAACAAAGGAGGTGTAAAATGGCTACAAGAAGCATTCTGATTATGAAAAAAGACAACGGACAAGTCCTAGCAACTTATGTGCATAGCGATGGAGATGACCATCTGCCTATTTTACAAAACTACTATAGCACCCAAAAGCAGATAGAAGAACTTTGTAAATTAGGAGATTTAAGTGTGCTTGGCAGAACTACTGGCAAGTCACCCGATGAAACAAGCCATGACAATGAATATTGCATCGCATACCACAGGGATAGAGGCTATAAACTGGAATATGCCATTTACAATTCAGTAGAGGAAGCGATAGCAGATGTAAATACTAAAGTCATCGTTTATCTCTACATCTGGGATGGAAATACTTGGTCAGTAAAGAAAAGAGATTTCAAAAAAAAGATATGGAAATGATAGAAGTCAACAGCTCTTCAAAAAAACAAATATACAGGTGTTTAAAGACTCTAAAAAATTTATTGGCACATATTTATAAAGGAGGAAAGTTTATATTATAAACAGACATTTTGGAAAATAAAGGTTTTTATTATCCACAATGATTTGAATGTAGGTAAATATTGATATGAGAATAAACTTGCCAATAAAACAGCATGAATTATTGTAGTAATTACAGAAAAACGAAAAGATAGGGTAAAAATTTTGACAAAGTGTCGTCTTTATATATGGAAGCTAGATTAGATTTAAAATAATTGAATTCAAATTGGAGATTAGATAGATGGGTAAAGTAAATATAGAAAAGCACGCAACATTAAAATTTGTGACAAAGAAATATCTCGCAGACAATAATATGTCGCATCATATTTATATCTATACACATATAGTGTTGTTCAAAAAAATATTTTCAAAAAACGATATTTTTTCCAACCATTTTAACAAATCGCTCACCTATATCTTAAAGGGAACTCGGATAGCCTTAAATTTTTCTGAGTTCAAATTGGAGATTAGATAGATGGGTAAAGGAAATATAGAAAAGAACAAAAGGTTGAATTTTGTAATAAACAAATATCATATAGACAATATTGTGTTGCAACATATTTATATCTATACACATGCAGTATTGTCTAAAAAAATATTTTCAAAAAACGATATTTTTTCCAACCGTTTTAACAAATCGCTCACCCATATCTTAAAAAGGAACTCGGATAGCCTTAAATTTTTCTGAGTTCAAATTGGAGATTAGATAGATGGGTAAAGGAAATATAGATAAGAACAAAAGGTTGAATTTTGTGACAAACAAATATCACCTAGACAGTATTATGTCGCAACATATTTGTATTTATACATATATAAGATTATTCAAAAAAATATTTTCAAAAAGCGATTTTTTTTCCAACCGTTTTAACAAATCGCTCACCCATATCATAAAGGGAGCTCGGATAGACTTAAATTTGTCCAGAGTTCAAATTGGAGATTAAATAGATGAGTGAAGAAAGAACAGAAAAAACCAAGGCTATACATTTAGTTACACAATACCAAATAGCATGGAATATTTACAAACAGATTATATTTAAGTGCACTTATCTTTCGTGGATTGCCGAAAGCATTTGGACGCAAATGCTTTTCAATTCATTTAAAGACATATATAAATATATTTTGTGGATATTTTTGACAAATCGCTCACCTATTAGAAGTAACTCGAACAAGAATGAAGTTTTAAGTTCGAGATAGGAAATTTAGAATATGAAAAAAGAAGATGCTGATAGAATAATTGCTGAGTATAAAGAAACTATATTTGGCTTTGCTTTTTCAAAAGAATTTGATATTGATAAAGCAGAAGAAGTTGCGGCCTGCATAGTTTTCGATGTTTACAAATCGCTTTTGAATGTTGAAAAGATAGAATACATCGATAGCTATATTTATAAAACTTCTTGTAACGTCTATGCCAGATTTGTTGAGGAAGAAAAGAAACATAAGCATCTACTTGAAAATCACCAAGATATCATATTTGAAAACAGCGACAATGATACACAATCTAAAGAGGATGTTTATAATAGGCTTCATGCTGAAATCAGGTATCTTGGAAAAATTTATAGAGAAACAATCAATATGTACTATTTTGATAAAATGAAAGTATATGAGATTGCCCTCAAACTAAATATTCCAATTGGAAGTGTAAAATACCAACTACACAATGCTAGGAAAGCATTAAAGGAGAATATGACAATGCAATTTAAAGATACATGTCAAGCTACTTATGTAAAATTCAAAGGCGTAGGACAGCATGGCACGGTTGGAACAAATGGAGAGGATGTTGACACATATTTAGGAAAACTTTTAGCTCAAAATATAGCTTATTCTGCATATTATGAAGCTAAAACTATTACAGAAATAGCTAGAGACCTTTGCGTGCCAGCAATTTTTATAGAGAACGAAATTGCAGTATTAGAAGAATACGGTTATATTGATAAATTAACCGGCGGTAAATATCTCACCAATATTCTGATTATAGAATATTCAAGAAGAGCGTTGGAACAAAAGCATAAAGTTTATACAAAATACGCAAAATATGTTTGTGATTTATATGTTCCATTACTCATCAAAGCAATGGAAAACAGAGATGCTAAAAAGATTTATACCCCCAAAAATGATTTAAATTTTTTGTTGTGGTCAATTATTTCTTTTGCATGTAAGTTTAAACTAACCCTAAATGACAAAAACAACCTTCTTAAAAAATTTCATATAAAACGCAAAGATGGAAGCATAAATTTTGCGTTTGCATGGATAGAAGAAAACATCAAATGGCAAGAATTAAGCTATGTTCAGAAACTATATGATTCCCTAGAAGACATAAATTACTTTGGTGGAAAAGCAAAACGTTCATGGCAGTTCAATACTTACTATGATAATAGGAAAGCAGGCTGGGAAGACTACGCAGGACTTGATGTAGAAAATTTACATAGTCATCTGACGGGAAAGATTACAAAAGATCCGAGTCACGTAGAAAAATATGCAAGATTGTACGAAAAATGTTATTTGATTGGCGTAAACGAAAAAGACTATGTAAATATGGTTGTAACGTGCTCTTCAGATAGTGATTTATTGAACACGCTTCCAGACATGCCTGTAAAATTGAAAAATATAAGTAAAGAATTAGATGATGAATTGTTTGAGATTGATAAAACACAATTTCCAGAACATATGCACAATGTTTGCAAAGTGTGGAATACTGATGTATTAACAAGCTCAGAAATCAGAACGAGGATAATAGAACAACTTTTGCAAAATAAGACCCTGAAGGAATTAACTGAACTACAGAAAATGACAGTAAATACGATATTGTTTAGTGATGTAGTACCAGATTAAAACCATAAATAACCAAAACAAAAACATAAAGGAGAAAATTATGTTAAGAAGAGAAAGAAGAGAAAGAAGCAAACTTTACAGAAAAGTAAAGTTCAACAAAGCAATTGGAATTGTTTTAGCATCAATAATGATGTTAGCATTGCTGGGGCTAGTAATTGGTTGTTCCAATCCAATTACGAAAGTAGAAACATTCGACTCACCAACTGCACAAATGCAAAGTGTGTCAAACACAATTTATTGGTTTGTCGAATCATTTGACAATGGGAACACACGTAGTGACCCAATACAATTACTTCTTCAATACCTTCAAGAAAAAGGCGATAAACTTAACATTGAAGAGTTAGAGTTGTTTATCGCAGAAAACATCGGCGATATTGAAATCATCATCGATAGAGAAGAAGCCGAAGAAAACGAGATAATCCTATTTGGTAGGATTAAAGAAAAAGTCTGTATAGACCTACCTGATGGAACGCAATTGATTATCTACACGTATAACTAAACACTGTTAAAAAGAATTACTTTCAAGGAGGGAAAATGAAAGAATTTATCGAAAACACAACAAAAAAATTTAAAGGAGAACTCAAAATGAACTTAACTAAATTTCGTGATGAAACCCAAACTAAAACAAAAATTATGAATGGTTTAAGGATGCTTTTTAGCAACATTCAAACCAAAACACCTATTTTAACAATGTTGATGCTAATGGCAATAACACTAGCCTTTTCAACTGACATGACTCTAATTATGGGAAAAAACAGTGCATACATCAAAAATGCAAGAGGAACAACGGCTACTTTTGTAGAAGCAATTCAAGAAAACACTCTATCACTTACTCGAGGGGTGGTAATTTATGGAGCTACAGAAAATGACCCCAATGGGCAATGGTCAAGATTGCCGAATGAGCGTTTGTTTGATCTTCATGTTGGATTTGGTGCGGGTGTCCAAATTGATAGGATACTATATCCTTATGGCAATATGAAACAATTTTGGTTTTATACTTCAAGTGGTGAAGAAAAAGCACCTTATGTCTATGATTTAGCAGGAAGAAGATTTTCTTTTATGTTTGATGGTGCAGCAATGATTAGTCCGCTGAATTTTTACATAAATCAAAATCAACACCTTCGAGATAGCGAAATAAACACTTTGATTACTGCATCACTCACAGATGGTCCATCCCCTCTAATATTTGCTGTTCTACTCATGCATATAAAAGAGGCAGATTGGGACATTGCTCGTGGATTAAGTGGAGCACTTGCAAAGAACAATATTTGGACATTTTCAACAATCAATTTTGTGTTTTCTGATGGTTTTGAAGCATTTGCTTATAGAGGCAAAGAAGAGGGTATGATAACAGCACCGGGACTATATTACACCTATCTACCAGATGGAAATCATTACAATGCTGTTATAACTACAAGAAATGATATACCCTACACTCCTTCTCTTCCTTATGCTGCGATTGGATACGATGAACTTTTATATATGCCCGTATATGGAAAGCCAATCATATTCAAGGATTTTTCAACTAATACAAAAACAATGGTGAGAGAATATCATAATACATCTAAAGGTAATTGGCATAGTACTCCAGTGTTACCCGCAAATGGTGTATATCCAAATCATGAAATTATTTTAAATGCTTATGAGTATGTAAGAGAAATAGAATATAAAGATGGCTATTCTATATATTTCAACAATTACTGGGAACATTACTTTCCAGGTTCAAATCCACCACTGGCAGATGTAAATCTTGGTATGATAATACAAGCTGATTCATTGGGTTTAACCAATTTGGAAGGCGAGCTTCTACCCATAGAGCCATATTCTGAAATATTTACTGCTGGTAGCACATATTGGGTGACATACAACTTATCCCAAGAACAATGTGTAAGAGCTGCATTAGGACCATATTTACCACATATTAGAAGTGTTCGTTCCGATGATTGGTCTGTAGATTTTTATCGTGCGTCTTCTCTGCCTGGCATAGATCCTTTAATTTCTCGTCCTATGATATTTGGAAAAACCTACAAAATAACACTAACCGAAAATGCTGACCCTATAGCAAATTTTCAATGGACAGACTCTAGAACAAGAGCAAAATCAGGCATAGTGATGCCTGGTGAATTTTTTACTTTTGAATATCAAAGAGAATTCGAGATTATTGATATCCTAGATATCGGGATAGTAAGTAGTGGTATTACTGAACTTGGTGTTTTTGCTGGTGATACATGTGTAGGTTCCGTTTTATTTGATGGTTTTCCACTTCAAATATTTGCTTATACTCAAGGATATGAAAACGAAGAACTTAATATAAGAGTAGCAAGAGATAGAGGCAGGATTATACAATTAGACCCTGAAGTCGAAGTATATGATGATGTGTCGGAAGGATTCATTGAAGAAATACTGGTGGCTGGTAATGTAGGACACGCAATTACGATAATGAGTTACGGAAGAGGTGGCAGAAATGATAACGATGCTAATGACGATTTATTAGATCATGGTGTTTATCCCAATCCATTTAACCCAGAAACAACAATAAATTTCAATTTATCTGAAACAACAACTGTAGCAGTTGATATTTACAATATCAGAGGGCAAAAAATAAATACTCTTTTTAATGGAATTCTTCCACAAGGATCGCATACATTAAGATGGGATGGAACAAATGAAAAATCAAATAACGTTTCTAGTGGCATTTATTTTTATCGAATCTCCACCGATAATAGTCAGGTTGTTGGACGAATGATTTTGATGAAATAGTTTAGTGTATCTCAGCAACCGAGAATAAAAAATAGAGCTGGTGTATAATCTCACTCAGCGGTAATATGCACCAGTCTCTATTCAAATCTTAATATTTCATAACGGAGTATAAATGAAATCAATTATATTGTTTTTAGTATTATGCATGAGTTTTGTCTCTCATGTTTACGCAATGACTCTCACAGTAGGAAATGGTTCTGGATTTGACTTTCAAACAATCCAAGCAGCAATTGATTTTGCATCAAATGGTGATATGATTTTAGTCAATCCAGGTTTTTACGAAGAAAACCTTCAAATCGTCTCAAAATCACTTTATATAGCTAGCCTTTTCACATCCAGAGGCGATGAAGAATATATAAACCAAACAATCATAGATGGAAATAGGCTTAGTTCTGTTGTAACCATCACAAATTCCCAAAATGTAACAATAGAGGGCTTTACTATTCAAAATGGATTTGCAATTCTTGACCCCGAGGTTTCCACTTCAGGTGCAGGCGGTGGCATCTACATAAATAATTCTACAGCATTCATTAATTATAACCACATACATAATAACCACGCAGGCTTGCTTGGAGGCGGGATTACAACTGTTAGATCAGCAGTATCATTTACTGCAAATAATGTGTCATATAATATGTCTATGTCAAGAGCGGGTGGAGTAGCTATTGCTTTCCCTTCTGTTTCTCAAAGTCTGCCAATATTTTTTAATGCAGAGGTCGGTCAAAAAAACAATGTTTTTATGAACACAGCAAGATTTTTTAACGACATACACCTGAACAACACCAATATTCAAGATGTACATCTAGGAATAGGGACTTTTAACTATTTTACTACATGGAATGTAAATTCCAATACATCAGTGAATTTCCATTTTGAAGAAGCATATATTACAGAAGTAGATGCTGATGTATATGTATCTGCCTATGGTGATGATAGTAACGATGGTTTAACTGCTTCTACACCTCTACAGTCAATCACAAAAGGCATGGCTATGATAATGGCAAATGAACAGAACATAAATACTCTTCATATTTCAGATGGAATACATAGCTACGAAACAGGAACTCTATTTCCTATTCACCTAAAAACACATGTAAAATTTATTGGTGAAAGTATGGATAATACTATCATTGATGTAGGTGGTCTAAGCATAGGTATTGTTTCTGGCATGATGGATTGGGGACAACTAGACGGAATGTCTGAAAATATAACTCTGAAGAACTTTACTATAAAGAATCTATATCGTTGGCCCGGTAGGCATTATGGAGACTTAGCAATAGGTTTCTTGGGCGATTCCCATTTTAACATTTATAAATTAGAAAATATTCGATATGATGAAAGAAATACTGAACAGAAAGCTCAAGGGTGGATACAAATGGCTAATACGACAAACTTTTATGCTAAAAATATTGAAATTTATAGAGATAGAATAACTATGCAAGAATATCAAAGATGGGCACTTGCTGCAGGTAATAGTTTTAATGCACATTTTGAGGACATAAAAATAATCGGTGGAAATTTCGGAATATTTAATGACACAGAAAGACGTTTCACTAGCGAAAGTAGTTACACAACCTTTACAAATGTTTTGATAAAGGATGTACAAAACATATCAGGAACACAAGATTACCCCTGGGTACGACCCAATGTCTTGTGTATCGAAGGTTCTTTGGGATCAGAAACTTTTCAAAGGGGTTATGTAAGGTTTATCAATAGTACTTTCACTGATAATTCACACAATCAACGTCCATTTGAGGGTACTGGTTATACAAGTTTTGCTTTCTATAATTGCATTTTTTACAATAATATACCATATAATAGATTTTCTCTTTTAAATAATTATGGTCCTCTTAAAAGCTCTGTCTTATTTTCTCATAATCTATATCCAAACATTGAATCATCAGTTACTTATGCACCTTCATCTTGGGATGTAGAGTTTATAAACAATATAAATGGAGAACCTACATTTTTGGGTAATGGACCACATCCAGAAATGCTCCGCCATGATTCTCTTGGCATAGGCATGGGAACGCTTGATATACCAGACTATACGTTTCCAGAATATGATTTAGCAGGGAATCCGAGAATAGTAAATGGGCAGATAAGTATAGGTGCTTATGAGTATCATCCTGTCGAATTAACAGCAGACTTTACAGCTGATGTTACATCTGGTATAGCTCCTCTGACAGTTCAGTTTATTGACCTTTCTATAGGAGTTATTACTGCATGGGCATGGGACTTTACTGGTGATGGGATCCACATTTCATCTAGTCAAAACCCAGTTTTTATTTATGATGATATTGGAACATATACAGTATCGTTGAGTATAAACGATGGTGAGAAAACAGTGACAAAACCTCATTTCATTGTTGTCACACCACCTGTAAATGCTGATTTTGAAGCATCGCCTACTACAGGTTTTGCACCATTAGAAGTACATTTTACTTGTATCTCCATAGGTGCGATGTCATGGGAATGGGATTTTACTGGTGATGGAATTACAGATTCAACTGAACAGAATCCTGTGTTCACATATCATGTTGCTGCTGTTTATGATGTTACATTAACCATTAATGGTGGTGAAAGTAGTATCACCAAGCCTGCTTTTATTGATGTTACGGTTGACGATATAGATGAGACGCAAGTACCTTTAACAACACAATTGAGAGGGAACTATCCAAATCCATTCAACCCTGAAACTACAATTTACTTTGATTTAGCAAGTGATTCTGTAGTATCTATCGAAATATTCAATGTAAGAGGGCAAAGAATTCGCATTTTAACTAACAACCATTATTATGCAGGGAAACATAGTGTGATGTGGAATGGAACGGATGATAGTGGAAAGTTTGTCGGAAGTGGTATATATTTTTATAGAATGCGTATAAATGGATATACAAAAACAAATAGAATGGTTATTATCAAATGATATCATCATTTTATATTTTTTATGAAGACGGGAAGATATAAAAAATTCTAATAAATACTGTTATGGAAGCAAAAAACTTTAAGGAGATATAAATATGTTATTGGATGAAAATAATTTAAACCAAAACAAAAAATTGACACTAGGAACTGGAATGATGTCGGATGAAGATATTCGTAATGCAATAAGAAACAAAGAGTTATTCATTACAACATATAATGTAAATGATAAATCTGACGCAAGGTTAACGCCAGCTGGATTCAATTTTTCATTTTCAAAATTTGTAGTATCAAGGTTTAGCCACTATTCAAGGTAGTAATATCACCGTCAGTCAAAAAATACTCTCAATTATATGAAATCTCTCTTGATGTTCTGCGGAATCATTATTATTGAGGCTATTTAATAAACTCACTTCTACAAGTTATTTAAAAGTCTTCACAAAGCCATAGATACCCTTACTCTATTCTGTCAACTATTGTCCTATCAAGTATTATATCTATTTTCTATAATCCTTCTTTCTTCATATTTATAATAAAGACATTTTAGCCATTAGGGACATGACCAGATAGACTTGTAGCGTCAGAAACGAAAAATATGTGGAACTTTACTTCGCTTTTTATTAAACAATATTGATAAATATATCCCTTTTTATTATTTTTATCGAACTTTACTTTGGCACAATAAAAAACATGTATCTTTACATATTATCAATGTACAAAATATTTCAATCTATCAAACTTTAAAAACCACCTTTAGTAATAGAAAAAAACAAAAAATACAAAAAATAATAGACGAAAAATACGATATCTCTTGACAAAAAATACAAAAAAAAAAAAATCGACTGAATCAAAAATTATATTTAGATTTATTGAATATATTTATGTAAAAAAAAACATTGGAGTGTAGATGTTTAACTTGGAAAATAAAGTAGCCATAATAACAGGTTCAGCCCAAGGTATCGGTTTTGCTATAGCTGAAAAGCTCTCTGAAAGCGGAGCAATTACTATCATCACTGATATTAATCAAGAAATGGTCGAAAAAGCTGTTCAAAAACTTGCTGAAAAATGCTCTCGCATAGATGGTTTTGTGATGAATGTAACCGATGCAGATAGCATAGAAAACTGCTTTAAGAATGTCATAAATAAATATAAAACAATAGATATATTGATAAATAATGCAGGGATCACCAAAGATAACCTGATCATGCGAATGTCAGAACAAGACTGGGATGCAGTGATAAATGTAAATCTCAAAGGGACATTTTTATGCACAAAAAAGGTGTCTCGTATAATGCTCAATCAAAAATCTGGCTCTATTATCAATATTGCCTCTGTAATCGGGATCATGGGTAATGCTGCACAGGCAAACTATGCAGCCTCAAAAGGCGGTATCCTTGCATTGACAAAGTCCACAGCCAAAGAATTTGCCTCTCGTGGAATAAGATGTAATGCAGTAGCACCGGGTTTTATAGAAACCGAAATGACCTCAGTATTAGATGAAAAAGTCATTGAAGAATATGCAAAAGCTATACCTCTCAAAAGAATGGGAAAACCTATAGATGTGGCAAATCTATGCCTATTTCTCGCTTCAGATGAGTCAAGCTATATCACCGGACAGACATTTAATGTAGACGGTGGTTTAATAATGTAAATAAAAAATATATAAATGGAGGATAATTATGGACATTACTGTAAAAGTAAAGGAATTAATTGTTGAAAAACTCGGTGTAGAAGAGAGTGAGATATCGCCTTCAGCTCGATTTATTGAGGATTTAGGAGCGGATTCACTCGATACTGTTGAACTTATCATGAAATTTGAAGATGAATTCAATATGGAAATCCCTGAAACTGAAGCTGAAAAGCTTCGCACTGTTCAGGATGCGATTGATTATATCGAAAAAAACATGAAATAGTTCACCAAAATGTAGACAAGTACCGACGGTATCCAATCTCTACGGATAAATCAAAAGATTGAGTCCGTCGGTGCTCTTTATCTATCATCTTACAACTATTATGGAGTTCTAACTATGAAGAAAAGAAGAGTTGTAATCACAGGTATGGGAACGGTCAATGCCGTTGGTAACAACCTTGCAGAAACATGGAAAAATTTATTAGCTGGACAAAGTGGCATCCGAACAGTAGACCGCTTTGACATAACAAATTTCAGCACAAAAATAGCAGGAACAGTCAAAAATTTTGACCCCTTGAATTATTTTGAAAAAAAAGAAGTCGATAAAAACGACTTATATACCCAGTATGCGATGGCAGCTGCAGAGGAAACGGTTCAAAATTCAGGATTGTTGAAGACGAATTTTGATAAAACGCGTGTAGGTGTGATCACAGGTGTTGGGATAGGTGGGATGTTGACACTAGAAGAGCAGCACTCAAACCTTATAGAGAAAGGTCCTCGAAGAGTTAGTCCATTTTTTATCCCTAAAATGATAGGGAACATAGCAGCAGGTAGCATAGCAATCAAGTATGAATTTAAAGGAATCAATTTTAACTGCATGTCAGCTTGTTCTTCAGCAAATCATGCTTTTGGAACTGCTTTACGGACAATTCAATATGGAGATGCTGATGCAATTTTGGCAGGCGGAGTTGAAGCAGCAGTGACACCATTGTCCTTTGCTGGTTTTTGTTCAATGCGAGCCTTGAGTACAAGAAATGATGAACCTGAAAAAGCCTGTCGTCCCTTTGATTTGAATAGGGATGGCTTTGTTATGGGTGAAGGTGGAGCATTTATGATGTTTGAAGAATTAGATCACGCATTAAAGCGAAATGCCTATATCTACGCAGAAGTAGTAGGTTATGGGGCGTCAGACGACGCATTTCACATCACAGCTCCTGCCGAAGGCGGTGAAGGTGGAGCACGGGCTATGCAGATGGCAATTAATGATGCAGGTATATTAGCATCCGACATCCAATACATCAATGCACACGGCACATCGACTGCTCTGAATGATAAAAACGAGACCTTATCAATAAAATCAATTTTTGGAGAAGCTGCTTATAAAGTAGTAATAAATTCGACCAAATCAATGGTAGGGCATACACTCGGTGCTGCAGCCGGAATCGAAGGTATAGCATTGGTTATGGCAATCAAGGACAAGAAAGTTCATCCGACAATCAATTTTGAGACACCAGACCCTGATTGTGATTTAAATTATAGTCACAACAAAGTAACAGAGCTTGATATTGAATATGCTTTGAGCAATTCGCTTGGATTTGGTGGACACAATGCGGTGATACTTTTTAAGAAATATTAACTTTTTTATGCCCCTCTCCTATAGAGGGGCATAAACCAAAAGCATAGCTTTTCACAAACATCATAAATAAAAGTGATATTTTGCAATGAGGATATTTTTTGGAAAAATTATCAGATAGAATAGCTAAAACATTTTTCAAGAAAAATGAAAGTTCGACAATAGAGCCTGAACTTAAGCTCAAATTGTCCGACTTGCAAAAATTGATAAAATATAAATTTAAAAATTTAAATATCTTAAAATCAGCCTTAACTCATGATTCGTTAACATCCTCATCTGAAGACGATGAGGTATTTGGGACAAACTACGAAAGGATGGAATTTTTAGGAGATTCTGTCTTGGGCTTAGCTGTTTGTGAGCATTTGTTTAATCTTTTTCCTGACAAAGCAGAAGGCGAATTATCCAAAATCAAATCAAGTATAGTCTCAGAAAAATACTTAGCCTTGAAAGCAAATAATATAAAACTTTCAGAATTTATATTGATGAGCGAAAAAGAGGATAAAAATGGTGGTAGAGGAAGAAAATCAATAGTTTCAGACACGATGGAATCAATAATATGTGCCATATATCTCGATGGTGGACTTGATAAGGCAAAAAAGTTTATCAAAACGTTTATCTTGGAAGATTTTGAAAAGCAGGTAATGGCTCAAGATTTAATAAATTATAAAAGTATTTTACAAGAGTATTCCCAATCGCTGTATCAAAACGTACCTGAGTATGAATTGATTTCTGAAGAAGGTCCAGATCATCATAAATTATTTGTTATGGATGTGTTTATTGAAGGGAAGTTATGTGGTCAAGGTAAAGGTTTAAATAAAAAGGAAGCCCAGCAAAAAGCAGCACAAAATGCATGCAGAAAATTAAAACTAATATAATTTACCCTATATTCATACCACATCAGGGTTGTCCTTATAGGTGTATTTATTGCGATCAGAATAAAATTACGAAAGTATTAAATAAATCTGATGAGAATAAAGAATTTATTCCAGACTTGCTCCAAATCCAAAATTTCATCAATAAACATAAAAATAAATACAAAGAAATAGCATTTTATGGTGGAACTTTTACAAGATTGACCATAGAAGAAATCAACTCTTATTTGTCAAAAATAACACCCTTCATGGACGAAAAAACATTTTTTCGAATATCAACTCGTCCCGATTTAATAAACGATAAAATATTGCAATATTTGAAGTCTTGGAGAATTAATACTATAGAGCTAGGAATACAAACTTTTTCCGATAATGGTTTAAAATCAATAAATAGAGGATATACAAGTGAGATAGCTGAAAAATCTTGCAATATGGTTTTATTAAATGGATTTAATCTATCAATACAATTGTTGATAGGTTTACCAGAGGAAAACTCTTTAAGCATCAAAGAGAATATTGATAAATTGATAGAGATAAAGCCAGATTTTGTGAGATTATACCCGCTTTTGGTCTTAAAAGATACCGAATTGGAAAATATGTATATAAAAAAAGAATACACGCCATTGGATATCGATGAGGCAATAAAAATATGCTCTATTTATCTTAAATCATGCGAAGATAATGGCATAAAAATAATCAAAATCGGTTTACATAGCGACATTTCGCGTGATGTTGTGATTGCAGGGCCTTTCCATGAAAGATTTGGGGAGATAGTGAAAGCAGTTGTAGTTAAACATCCTGTCTAACTACCTTGCGAATGGAAGCGAAGAATGAATTTGTAACATATAATGGATATTGTGGTTAATAACATAAAATTAGTGAGCGGGCATGGCTCAGTCGGTAGAGCATTAGCTTCCCAAGCTGAGGGTCGCGGGTTCGAATCCCGTTGCCCGCTCCAAAATAAACTTCCCTTAGTATCTTCTATTCACACAACACATATTTCGTCTATAACTTTTTTTAACACAGGGTAGATAGTAATTCTACGAGCAACAGACTGAAATGTACATCAACGATAAACACAAAATAGCAGATAGTATCGTTAGTATTTCTCAATCTTGGATTCGTCCTACCGTTCGTGATAAAGTCAGTGCCAAAGTTGAATTTGGTGCTAAACTTACCATCAGTGTCGTTAAGGGTTTTACAAGAATAGAACGAACATCATTCGATGCTTACAATGAATGTTAAGATTGATACCCACTACTGAAAAATATTTTGAACGCTATGGTTATTATCCTGCCAAAATCCTTGTTGACAAAATAGCTATTTTATTTATTTTGACCGAAAATAAAAATAAATAATACATGAGGTATTTTATTATGAGATTAGAAATGTTCTTTTATTTTGACGGGAACTGCCGTGAAGCTGTAGAATTCTACGCTAAAGTTTTTAAAACTGAGGTAAGAAATTTGATGACCTACGGCGAAGCACCAACCGATCCAAACAACCCTATCGCAGAAAGCGATATAAACAGGATAGTATATGCTGGGATACTTTTAGACAATATGACGGCAATGTTCTCAGATTTACCATCTAGCAGTAGCTTCAAAGCAGGCAACAACATCAGTCCCACTATCAGCACAAACGATAAAGAAGAAATTAGAAGGATTTTTAGCGAACTCTCCGAAGGTGGTGAAGTGTATTTTGAACTTGCTCCGACTTTCTTTTCAGAGCTATTTGGGATGGTTACTGATAAGTTCGGGATTCGCTGGCAGATATTGTTTTATGAGGAAAAGGTATAAAAGGAGATAAAAATGTCTAAATTTGATGAAGGACTAAAACTGATAGAAGAAAGATGTGGCAACGGCAAGGACAATCTATTAGCCCTTGCGACAATCTCAATAGAACCGAATAATGAAGGAAAACCTACTCCTCGTGTTCGTGATGTGGATGCTTATTATGAAGAGGGTGTGTTTTACATCTCTACTTATGCAAAGTCTGCTAAAATGAGGGAAATCGAACAAAACAAAGAGGTCGCATTCTCAGTTTGTGGTCAGTGGATTTCTGGCAAAGGAATTGGCGAAAATATCGGCTGGGTTAAAGATGAAAAGAATGCCGAAATCAGAACAAAGATGAAAAAATATTTCAAGTGGTTCGATGAGGTCGGCGGAGAGGATAGTCCAGATTCAATCATTCTGCGAGTCATCATAACCCAAGCTACTGTAATTAAAGATCATGGAGCTATGATTTATGTCATGGATTTTGTGAACAAAAAAGAGCAGGGAGTTTTATAGAGAACTATGACATGGAAAACGAACTATCGAAAACGAAAAAAGGTAAAAAAATATGATGCGTAACCCAGTAGAAACTATAGGAAATTTGATAGACAAACAATCAGTGTGTTTTATCAGTTCGGTAGATGAAGAAGGTTTCCCAAACACTAAAGCAATGCTCCAACCCGTGAAAAGAGAAGGCATAAAGACGATTTATTGGCACACAAATAGTCCATCACAAAAAATAAAACAATTTAGAGATAATCCAAAAGCTTGTGTCTATTTCTGCGATAAGAGATTTTTTAGAGGTGTGATGCTCAAAGGCAAGATGGAAGTGGTCGATGACCTCAACATTAAAAAAGAGTTATGGAAAGACGATATGACCGTTTACTACTCTGGTGGTGCGGATGGCGGAGACTTTATTGTTTTAAAATTCACAGCGGAAAAAGGAAGATATTATAGCAATTTCAAATCGGAAGATTTTGAGATTTAAGAGGATAAATGAACTCAATGAATGAAATAAAAAATTGTTCGACCAATTTGAACAAGCCTCGTTTGAATACGAGGGAGTAGAATGCTGGAGTGCAAGAGAATTGCAGGTCTTACTTGGTTATGGCACTTGGCGTAGATTTGAAAATGCTTTGGAAAAAGCTAAAGAAAGCTGCCAAAATGCAGGCCACGACACGGAATACCATTTTGCCGGGGCCGGCAAAATGGTCACCATAGGCTCCACAGCAGAAAGAGAAGTAAAAGATTATTATTTAACAAGATATGCCTGCTATTTAATTGCTCAAAACGGAGATCCAAAGAAAAAGGAAATAGCCTTTGCTCAGACCTAATAACTGCCCAAAATGTTCTAACTCATTTAAACCTAAAACTTTTATGGAATCGGCATGGGCGCTATATAGCATGGATACTAAAAAATTAAAATGCCCCCATTGTGAAGCTAAAAATTGGGTAAAAATGATTGCAAATGGCGAATGACATACTTGAAAAAATAGATGTATTGTTTGAAAACAGAATAGACACATATGAAGAGCATATGATGTCAGAATCACACATAAGGAATGGATACTTAAAAATTGCCGAATTATTACCAGAAAATTCTAAAGTACTATTAGATTTAGGATGTGGAACTGGACTGGAACTTATAGAAATCTTTAAAAGGTTTCCAGACATTAATATAACTGGAATTGATATGTCACAAAAAATGCTCGATAAACTACTGGAGAAATTTGCAGGGAAAAACATAAATTTAATCAAAGCAAATTATCTGGAATATAATTTTGGAAAGAATATATTTGATACTGTAATCTCCTATCAAACCTTACATCATTTTGAATATGAAGAAAAGATTAAACTTTATAGAAAAATATTCAACGCACTTGTCCCCAATGGGTAGTATATTGAATGTGATTATATGGTATTTACCCAAGAAGAAGAAGATTTCCATTTATCTAAAAATAAAAGATTAAGAAGTGAACAAGGCATAAAGCATGGAGAATTTTACCATTACGATATACCATACACAATAGATAATCAAATAATGATGTTGCAAAAAGCTGGATTTAACAATGTAAAAGAAGAATGGAAAGAGAAAAACGCAGTGATTATAAGGGCAGTGAAGCAACAAAGAATATGGCTATAGAGGAAAGAAGAGTTGATAATAAAGATTGATGAAATCAAATATTAATTTTCACATACATTCGACATATAGCGATGGCACTAAAACCGTCCCTGAAATAGTCTAAGCATTAAAAACACTAGGTATTAAAGGGTTTGCAATAACAGACCACGATCAAGTAAAAGGCAATATTGAGGCAGCAAAATTGGCAACGAAGTATGGATTAAATTACACTACAGGCATAGAACTTTCTTGCTGTTTTGATGGCGAAGCAGGTCTTGATGAGACTTGTGTGTGCCACTTAATTGCTTTGGATATTGATATAGAAAAAATGCAGTTTGAAATATTGAAAATAGAAGAGGAAAAAGACAGGATACTACACGAACTGTTTTGTGAATTAGTAAAAGACGGCTACATGCTAAATTATGAAAATGTTCTGACGAATGATAAAATTACTGAACGAAAAAGAATATCAAAAGAACTAATTCGCCAGGGATACGCTACTAATGCTAACGACGTCTTTTCAAATATACTAAACAATAGTTTCCTTCATTTATTAGAAATACTATAAGAGTTTTCCTTAAAACCCTTAGCTTATTTTGGATTATAAAATATTGTTTGACAAAAAAGTAAAAAAAATTGAAATGGCAATATTATGGATTATTTTCTTAAAAAAGTCTTTAAAAAAAAGTTATATGCTTTATTTATCATAATTTTAACTGTATCGATAGTTTTTACAGATGATCTAGGACAACGCGAAAGAGAACTATCTGATATGAGATCAATGATTGAAGAACAAAGACAGAGTGCTTTGGAGGCTGAAGAAAGGATGAGAGAAGCAATTGAAAGCAGACATCAAACAGAAACCCAGTATAATGTTATGGAGAGAAGGGTTCAAGAATTGTCTGTTTCGCAACAAAATCTGCAAAGAAGCCTTGACTTATCAAATAATCTTTTAAATCAGACTGAGACAACTCTTTCGCAACTACAGCAATCTCTTAATCAGACCTTGCTGCATCTATTATTTACGGACCTATCTGAAACAAAACTAAAACAGCAAGAAAATAAATCACATTTTCTGGGCATATATTTAAGAAATTTATTCCATGAGAACAATAGGGTCAATGATGAAATGACTAATATATCTTTGGAAAGGCAAACTCGGGCAAGAGAGTACGAAGTTGCCCAAAATTTATCGAGAGAAGAACAAGAAAGATTGAATATTATCGCTACAGACATCAGAAGATTAGATACAGATATTGAAACATTTGATAAACAAAGAGAAGATTTTCAAAATAGAGCTAATGAGTTAGAGAGGTCTGCTATTGCTCTTCAAAGTCTTATAAATATGCTCAGAGACAATGCTCAAAGACCTATACCAACTTATGAATTTACAAATGGGGTAGAACCTCCTTTAAATGGTTTAATAACTGTCCATTTTGGACCAAGAAGAAATGAAAGATACAATATATCGACTATTTCCAACGGCATAAATATAGCTGTACCTGAAAATTCTTTGGTCAGAGCTTTTTCAGATGGTGAGGTCGTTTTTTCTGATGTCTTCACTGGTTCTGGTTGGATGCTAATCATCGACCACAAAAATGGTTTTCATTCTGTTTATGGTTACAACAATGATTTACTTGTGCAGAGAGGCGATATGGTTGTTCGTGGGCAGGTGATTGCTCGCTCTGGCATGACAGGGACAGCGACTGAGCCTTCGTTACATTTTGAATTGAGGAGAAATGGATTGCCTGTGAATCCTTTGGATTTTGTAAGTGTTGGGCAATAAAATAATAATATTTAGTTTTATAAGGAGAGATATAGATGATCAATATTTTTAAGACAGGAAATGAGATTCGACACAGTCCAGATGATGTGTTTTTGCATTTTACAGGAAATATCTTTGGAATTGGCTGTTCTGCTTTTAGTGAGAATGCTATCAATAAAATACATGAACTAAAGCAGAGAGACACTCAAAAAGGATTTATTTTGCTTTTTTCGTCTATAGAACAGATAAAGTTATATAAATTTCCGTTACTTGAAAACAATAAGCTCTATTCCTTATTGAATCAATATTTTCCGGGCAATTTAACTACTATTTTATCGACAGATGATGATAGTTTTGCTCATATTTGGCAAAACCAAAAAGTTGCCTTAAGAATACCTAAAAGCAATATTCTGAGAGAGTTTATAACAAAGATAGGGCATCCTATTGTCAGCACTAGTATCAACATCTCTGGAAATCCTTATTGCACGGATGTCTCTGTCTTACACAAACAATTTTCTGATTGGTTCGATTATGGACTTTATGACGAAAATGAACCTGCCGATCAACCTATCCCTTCAACACTAATAGATATCTTTGACAACGAGAATAAAGATTTGCAAATAAAGTGTTTACGAGAGGGTAGTATTCCATTTTCTGAAATAAAGGAATCATTTCAAAAACCTTTAATTCAATTTGTCTGTATCGGAAATATATGTAGAAGTCCTATAGCGGAATATTACGCTAACAAAAGGTTAGTTGAGGAAAACATAGCTTTTCGTGTTGAATCTTGTGGTTTGATAGAAAATAGAAAATTGATTTCTACTGATGCAAAAACTGTATTGAAAAAAAATGGAATTGATTCTGCCCAGAGAGTTTCTATTCAGGTTGACGAAGGGATTGTTCGTAGAAGCTCCTTATTGCTTTGTATGTCTAAAGATGTAAAAAAACATTTATTAGAAAGATTTCCAGATGCTAAAAACAAAATCTTTACATTTGCTGAATATACTGGGCATGAAAATGAAATTGAAGACCCATATGGTATGGATTTTTCTTATTTTGAAACAGCCTTTGAACAGATAAAGGATTATACTGAAGATTTATTAAAGATTTTAAAAGGTCTAATATGAAAAAAATTTTTTGGCTTGTAGGTGATAAATCCGGGGATTTACATGCCTCAAAAGTAATGCAACAGCTAAATCAAGACATATCTCCTATACAACATATAGGCATAGGAGGTCCTTTGATGCAAAACCAAGGATTAGAACTGTTATTCCCTTATGAAAAGTTCTTAATAATGGGTTTTGCAGAAGTAGTTAAGCATTTACCATTTATACTAAAAGTCGAATATTCTTTAAAGAAATTTTTAGCACAAAATAGACCCGATTTAGTCGTTTTGGTTGATTACCCTGGTTTGAATCTAAGAATAGCCAGAATGTCTTTTAAATTGCGTTTAAAGGTTTTTTATTTTATCTGTCCACAATTTTGGGCTTGGAAACATTTCAGAGTCCTTAAACTAAAAAAATATTGCGATTATGTGGCTTGTATTTTACCCTTTGAAAAAAAAATGCTTGATAACTACTTGATTCCGTCTTCTTATGTGGGGCATCCAGTGAAAGAAGAGATAGTTTTTCAGCTTGATAAAAATGGTTTTGCGGAAAAATACCAGCTCGCTATAAAGCAAAAATGGATAGGCTTTTTCCCAGGGTCAAGAGCTAATGAGGTTCAAAGACTCTTACCAATTTATTTAGAAGTGATTAAAAAGCTAAAAAATATAAAACCAAACTATCAATTTTTGATATCTAAATCAAATTCTCTTCCTAAAGGAATGTTCGATGATTTATTGCTCAAAAATCAGCTAAAAGATATGAAAATAATTGATGAAAATAATTACGAAATGATTAAATATTCAGATTTTTTGATTGTAAAATCTGGAACATCAACTATAGAAACATCTTGTATCGGAACACCTTTTGTCATTGTATATAAAGCTAATTGCTTATCATATATACTTGCTAAAAGGATTATCAAAGTAAAATATATTGGTATGCCAAATATAATCTTTGATAAATTGATTGTTCCTGAATTGATACAGAATGATGTAAATAGAGATAAAATTATTGAAACTATTTTATTTTATCTGGATAATGAAGATGAATATCAAAAAATGTCCTCACATTTCAAGGATTTGCATGATATCTTGGGGACTCTATCGGCATCGAAAACTACCGCTGATTTGATAAATAATTTAATACATGGAATAGCTATATGAAAGATTTAACACATCAATTTTTATTGTTTATTGAGAGACAACTTTCTTATGTTTTTCTCAATGTTCTTTATCATACGATGAGATACACTATCACTGGACTCAAAAAACCTTATCCACACGCTATTTATGCATTTTGGCATAGAGATATTATGCCTCTCATGATAAATCGTAAAAATGAGAAGGTTGCTATTATGATTTCTCCTTCCAGAGATGGAAATTATATGGCAGCACCTGCCATTAAATTTGGTTTTATAGCGGTGCGTGGGTCTTCTTCGCGAAAAGGTATGTCCGCACTAAAAGAAATGATAAAACTTTCAAAAAATCATTCTCTCGCAATAACTCCAGACGGTCCTAAAGGACCGGCTCAAATTTTAAAAGAAGGTGTTTTACAGCTTGCTTATTTAACAAAATTGCCAATCATAGCCACCAGAACTCATGTCTCTGATGCCTGGGTCTTTAATTCATGGGATAGATTTTATTGTCCTTATCCCTTTTCAAGAATAAAAATAGAATATAGCAAACCTTTTTATATAAGTTCTAAAGAGAATTTTGAAGAATATAAAAAGGAGATTGAAAGTTTTATGAATGAAGAAGGCTGGTGGAAATAAAAAAGGAGTAAAAACATGAAAATTAGTATCGCTGGAACAGGTTATGTAGGACTCTCTATTGCAGTATTGCTCGCTCAACACAATGAGGTCGTAGCAAAAGACATCGTGCAAGAAAAAGTTGATATGATAAATAAAAGAATTTCTCCGATCATTGACAAAGAGATTGAACTATATTTAAAAAACAATAAATTAAACCTTAGTGCTACCACTGATGATTATTTGGCTTACAAGGATGCTGATTTTATTATCATTTCTACTCCTACAAATTATGACCCTGATAAAAATTATTTCGACACAAGGACTGTTGAAAATGTCATCTCCAATGTTTTGGCTATCAATAAAGATGCTGTTATGATCATTAAATCTACAATTCCCGTTGGTTATGTAGAAAAAATCAAAGAGCAATTCCAAACTGAAAATATTATTTTTTCACCAGAATTTCTGCGCGAAGGACAAGCACTTAATGACAATCTTTATCCATCGCGTATCATTGTCGGCGAACAGTCGGATAGAGCGAAAAGGTTTGCCAATCTACTACTGCAAGGTGCTATCAAAAAAGATGTGCCGATACTTTTTACTAATTCCACAGAAGCAGAAGCAATAAAGCTTTTTGCTAATACTTATCTTGCTTTGAGAGTAGCTTTTTTCAACGAATTGGATTCTTATGCTGAAATCAGAGGCCTTAATACTAAACAAATTATCGAAGGCGTTTGCCATGACCTCAGAATAGGAAATCATTATAACAACCCTTCTTTTGGTTATGGTGGATATTGCCTCCCTAAAGATACAAAGCAACTTCTTGCAAATTATTCTGATGTTCCTCAAAATATAATGTCTGCTATTGTTGATGCAAATCGAACAAGAAAAGACCATATAGCTGAGATGATATTGGCTAAAAAGCCGCATATAGTTGGAATTTATAGACTGACCATGAAAACTGATTCTGACAATTTCAGACAATCAGCTATTCAAGGTGTAATGAAAAGAATAAAAGCAAAAGGTATTGAAGTTATTGTCTATGAACCGACACTCGATACAACAGAATTTTATCATTCAAAAATTATCAATGATCTAGATAAATTTAAAGAAATGAGCGATGTGATAGTAGCAAATAGAATTTCAGATGATTTAAAAGATGTATCTGAAAAAATATATACGAGGGATTTGTTTTCAAGAGATTAAACAAAATAGAGGGGTTATGAAAAAATTATTATTTTCATTGGAAAATTTAGATGAATGTTTTCCAAAAAACTTTACTGCTGAACAAATAGCAAAAGGTAAAACCTTGTTTTACAAAGCGTTGGCAAAAGAAATGCACACTTTCTATCAAGGTAAAATGCAGAGCTTACCCAAAACGGGGTTGTGGGGCTATAACTGGTTTAATGTTTGGTATACTCCCGGTGTTTCGAGTATTTCAACATCAATAAAAGAGCACTCTGATTGCTCCTTTGAGCTTTCAAATAGAGGAAATTTAGTGGCGGTTGTTAGTGATTCTACAAGAGTTTTAGGAGATGGTGATTGTGGTCCTTCTGGCGGACTTGGTGTCATGGAAGGAAAGGCTTTTTTAATGAAATATCTCGCAAATGTTGACGCCGTGGCTTTATGTATTGACAACAGAGGATCTGACGGAAAGCCAGACCCTCAAAAAATTATTGACTTTGTGAAAATGGTTTCTCCTAGTTTTGGTGCTATAAATCTTGAAGATATCTCTCAACCAAACTGCTATAAAGTCTTAGACGAATTGAGGGAAAACTGCGATATTCCAGTATGGCACGATGATGCACAAGGAACAGCTTGTGTGATATTAGCAGGAATTTTTAATAGTTTGAAACTGGTAAAAAAGCGTTTAGAAGACTGTAAAATAGTTTTATTGGGTTCTGGAGCCTCAAATACAACAGTCTGTAGATTTCTTTTCTTATCTGGTGCCGATCCACAAAAAACAATTTTATTCAATAGCAAGGGAGCTTTAAGTAAAAACAGAGATGATATAAAAAATGATGAAAGGTTTTATCAGCAATGGGAACTTTGTGAAAACACCAATCCAGAATGTATCAACGACATAGATATTGCTATGAGGAGTGCTGATATTTTGATTGCTTTATCTACTCCTGGCCCAAACATTGTAAAAAAAGAATGGATAAAATCTATGAATGAAAAATCTATCGTCTTTGTGTGCGCAAATCCTATTCCAGAAATATATCCTTATGCCGCAAAAGAAGCTGGAGCATATATTGTTGCTACTGGTAGAGGAGATTTTCCAAATCAAGTTAACAATTCTCTTGGTTTTCCTGGGATTCTAAAGGGAACTTTGCTGACAAGAGCAAAGAAAATTACTGACAATATGGCTATTGCTGCTGCGAGAGCTTTAGCAGATTTTGTAAAAAAAAGCACTTTAAACAAAGATTATATCCTCCCTTTGATGACAGAGTCAGAGGTTTTTGCTTTTGTTGCTGAAGCTGTGGCTCAACAAGCAATTAAAGATAAAGTAGCAAGGGTTCATTTTGAAAAAGATGAAGTAAAAAATATTGTTTTGGGATCAATCCTAAAAACAAAAAATTTGATAGAAAAAATGAATTTTGAAAAACCATCAATTGACTTATTGCAAACTGTATTGGATGCGGTAATTGATGAGTTTATAGAGGAGAAATTATGACAGAGCTTATTGAATTTTTTGAAAATGTCTTTAAAGTATCAAAATATGGTTTTTTGGAAAATATAGAAAAAGATTTTAAAGCATACCTAGAAGATAACAATTTAAGGTTTTTTAGTAAACCAGAGATTGTTGATTTAGAATATCTTTTTAGCTTGTATGATAAATACTTTTTTGCTGGAAAACTTGCAGAAAATTTTAATATTATTCTGAAATATTCCAATAAACTTACCAGATCTGCGGGTTTATTAAAATATGCTAAAAGGAAATCTGAAGTAAATATATCTGTTTCTTATCCTTTGATTTTTGTAGCCTATATCAGAAAACCTAACAGATATATTGTTAATGGCGAAACTTGTAAAGACCCTATAGAAGCCCTAATGAGAGTTCTAGAGCATGAAATAGCTCACTTAATTGAATTTGTTATTTATGGCACCTCAAACTGTAATAATGCTAATTTTATGAAAATAGCTTATGATTTGTTTGGGCATACAGAAAATAAACATTTATTAGGGATTGAATTGTACTGCTCTAATGAAAATTTTCTTATTAAAAAAGGAGATATCGTTTCTTTTACTTATTATGGAAAGATATACACAGGAATGGTTGTAAACATCAAGAAAAACATTGCTATCTCTGTAGATGGTTTATATGGCACTAAAAAATATTATGTTCCTTTTGATATGATTATAAAGGAAAATTTTGTCCCTAATATCAAGTAGTCATATTTTAACATTAAAGTAGCAACGGCGTCCCGCCGTTGAGATTTTCGTATATCAAAGAGGTTTTTATGGAAAAAATAAAATCTATCCAATATGGAGTTCACTCCGAAAAGTGTATTAATAAAATTTTACCTTACATAAGCCTCTTAGGTATGTGAGTCCCCGTAGCAGAAATCTCCGATTTCCTTCATCCGTAGCAGAAATCTCCGATTTCCCACTCCAAAATTTTACCTTACATAAGCCTCTTAGGTATGTGAGTCCCCGTAGCAGAAATCTCCGATTTCCCACTCCAAAATTTTACCTTACATAAGCCTCTTA
>WRLO01000047.1 GCA_009777575.1 Candidatus Cloacimonadota bacterium | reverse complement strand
GGGGGGGTAAACATGCCTTTATTTAAGGCATAGAGGCACAATGGTTCAACTATCTCGTTCAAGGCATACATCGAAGATGTTTTTTTCAAAATGCCTCCAAAACGAGCATAATTTGCGATTCTGTCGTTTTTTTGAAAATCAAAATATTCGGATATTTGTCTTTCAAAAATATCTCTGTCGACAAAATTTTTTCTTGTTTCTCCATTGCTACGCAATTTTTACCTCCAAAAGTTAATGTAATTTAACTCCATTGTGCCAAATATTTTCAATAGCTCAAATCGTCAAGCACTTTTTTCAAAGACCAATAAAAAAAAATAATTTTTATTTTATATTTTTTCATAAATGATTGAAATATATAGATATATTTATTTTAAATAATTTTTTTTTTTTGTTTGTGCGGTTTTGTAGTGGCGCATTGCTTATGCCTTATTTTCGATGCGAATATAAGTGGTTTAGAAGGCGTAAGCAATACGCCACTACAAAATGATCTCATTAAAAGTGGTTTAAACAGAATACTGTGTCTTCTACTAAATCTCTTTATTCGATTTTCTTTTCTGGTAGGAGTCCTCTCTGAAAACCATGTCCGTAGCAGAAATCTCCGATTTCTGCTACGAGAGGGAAATCGGAGATTTCTGCTACGAGAGGGAAATCGGAGATTTCTGCTACGGGAGGGAAATCGGAGATTTCTGCTACGAGAGGGAAATCGGAGATTTCTGCTTCGGGAGGGAAATCGGAGATTTCTGCTACGGGAGGGAAATCGGAGATTTCTGCTACGGGAGGGAAATCGGAGATTTCTGCTACGGGGTGGAAATCGGAGATTTCTGCTACGGTAGGAATAAAGGTCAAGAATAGAAAAAAGAGGGAACCTTTTACAGCCCCCTCTATATTTCTGGTTTAGGCAATAAACCACTACATTTTCCAAATTCTGAATTCAAAACCTATTTCATCAAAACCATTCTTTTTGTATCTACAGACTCACCAGCCTGTAGTCTATAAAAATAAATCCCAGAACTTACATTTTGACCATTTTCGTCGACACCATTCCAGTCAACAAAATGCATTCCAGAGTCGAGAGTTTGTTGAACCAAGGTTTTTATCACCTGTCCTCTGACATTGAATACTTCCAAAAGAACAGGTGAGGCTTGATGTAGTTCAAAATAGATTCTCGTATTAGGATTGAAAGGATTGGGATGATTGTTGATAAGTCTGGTCATATTTTGTGGAATCGTGTTGTCAAAGCCTGATGAAGGTCCTGTAACCACATCAATGGTGCTTGAAGCTTCTGATTTCCCATCTGTATAAACTGCAATGACATAATACTGATGTGATGAATCGGGAGTAAAGCTCGTATCTGCATAAGTTTCTGTTTCGCTATCACCGATACGATCACCATCTCTATATACCTCATAGCTAAGGAGAGTAGTATATTGATAAACAGGCTCTACCCATGTTAAAATAACTGCAGGTCCCGCTAAACGCTCTCCATCGAAGATTCCCTCAAGATTTCTTGGCGCTCCTAATACTGGGTCTGGATCAGGGTTGTCAAGATCACCTACGGCGATTTCATAAGGATCTGAAGGTTCTGAATCACCAAGATTATATACCGCTATAGCATAGTAACTATAAGTCTGGAAAGACGATATGTCAAAATCTCTCCAATTTAAAGCGTTTAATTCAGCTTTCATGGCACCATCACGGTATACCTTGTAATACAAAAATGAGGCATTTTCAAATTCAGGAGTTTCCCAATCTACATATACATGAGGACCGTCAGTACCTGCTGTTATCAATGTAGCAGAAAGATTTCGCGGTGCTCCCATTGTTATTACCATAGGCGGTAACTCTTCGACATTTATCACTACAGGTGCGGATGGCTCTGATTCTCCATCTGAATATACCGCAACTATTTCATAAGTGTAGGTAGTGTGCTCCTCGAGTGCAAAATCGCGATAATTTAAAACAGTGGGCGAAGCTATTGTTACACCATTTCTTACTACTTTATAATTTAAAAATGTCGTGTGAGCATAAATAGGAGCTGTCCATGTCAGATAAACATTGTGATTGGCATTGGATACGATGTTTAAGGTGCCTTCTAAATTTGTAGGGGAACCCATTATAGGATCCGGTGTAAACATATTGACCATTGCAGCCTGATGAATTTCTCTAGAACCTGAAAAAGATTGAACAAAAACCACTATCTTTAAATTTTCATGATTCCAAGCTGCACTTATTTCTTGGGACTCGGTGAATACTTGTGAATCACCCGCATTGGTAAGATTGAAGCTTTGTTGATTGTAACGAACTACAGAGGCGAAATAATTTGGGTCTTGAACACCTGTAAAATTGTTGGTCATGATAAAAATGATGCTGTTGTTTGTCGTAGTGATATTGTTCAACAAATCAACATGAGCAGAAATATTCACCGTATTGCCAACTATTGATAAACTTATATCAATAGTCATTGGGCTGGGAACATTTGCGACAGTATTGTAGGAATTGGGATAATTGCCAGACTGGCCTGAATATCCAATACTCCCACCCCACAGAGCAAACGGAATATACCCATCTCCAAAAATGTTGTATCTTGCTGAACCATTAGGACTGGTATTGGGATTTGGTGGATTTTCGTTTATTTGCCAAATCAGCGGAATCAAATACGGATAGGTAGTTTGATTGTCCGCCATACTTTTAAGCGCAGACCGCGCTTGTGGACAGGTTGGTCACCATGTAGCTGAGAAAACTTCACCAACTACAAATCTTTGAGTCGCTACCAATGGCATCAACATCAATAACACAAAGAATAAAAGAAAAAGCTTTTTCATTCTTAATCTCCTTATTTTAATTTTTTCTAATATGCGACAATTATTTTCTGCGGGATATCTTGTCAACAATTTTTTTATTTTCAGGTTTTGGATTACATAAATTCTGTTTTTTAAAGTATTGATAAAGTAAGAAAAAAAAACTTCTTGTCAAAAATCGTTAAAAATTTTTTCTTGTTCTCAGAAAAAAAATCAATATGGAGGAAAGAGCATGATTTTAGAATTAAATCAGAGCAATTTTGCTACTACAACAGAAAAAGGTATAGTAGTAGTTGATTTTTGGGCACCTTGGTGTGGACCTTGCAGACAGATGAACCCAGTGCTAACGAAATTTAAAGAAAACAACCCTGACATAGCAGTGGGAAAGTTAAATATCGATGAATCGCCTGAAATAGCAACTAAATACAATATTTTGAGTATCCCAACTATCATCATTTTCAAAGATGGTGAGCCTGCAGAACAAACTGTTGGAGTAGTTTCAGAAAAAGTGATTTTAGAAAAGGTTGAGTCTGTAAAATAAAAGAATCACTTAAAAAGTAGTCCCTATCAGCATTGTTGTAAGAAAATTCAAGGGCGGAATGATGATGACTTGTAGAATGGGTATCCTTAAAAAATAGCTAATTCCAAAAAGGGCAAACAATACATAAGCTCCTTTTCTTTCGAAGGATGCCCATTTAAAATACATTTCATCAGGCATAAAACCTCCCACAATCTTTGAACCATCAAGAGGTGGGATAGGTATTAAGTTGAAGAGACCGAGAGCAATATTTATCATAACTAAAAACCTCAGAGCAAACAGCACTAAAGTAACAAAAAACGAAGAGCCATCCAATGAACCCATAGTGTTGAAACTAAAATTATAAAACATAGCAGCAAATATAGCTATACAAAAGTTTGAAGCAGGTCCAGCGGCAGCAGTCAAGGCAATATCTTTTTTCATACTCTTGAAATTGTAAGGATTTATAGGAACAGGTTTTGCCCATCCTATCCTAACAATCAAAAGCATCAAAGCACCGAGTATATCGAGGTGTTTAATCGGGTTTAGGGTTAATCTTCCCATCCTTTTTGCAGTATCATCCCCGAGTTTATAGGCAGCTAAGGCATGTGAATACTCGTGTATAGTGATAGCCAAAACCACCATGCAAACTTGGGCAATAATAGCAAAAATATTAAAAATCGTAATTTCCATAGTCATTTCTCCTTATAAACAATTTCGTATTTTCAGAAATTTTCTTTTTCCTACTTTCAAAACCTTATCTTCATTAAAATCCCAGACAAAATTTTCATCTATCAATTTTTCATTGTCAATTGAAACTGCTCCTTGTTTTATCATTCTGCGAGCATCTCCGTTTGAACTAGTCAAGCCAGATTCTGTCAAAAGTTTTACTATCCAGATGTTTTTTTCTGGCAAATCATATATATCAATTTCAGTAGGAATATCTCTTTGGCTGAAAATTTTATTAAACTCAGCTTCAGCTTCTATAGCGACTTTTTCTCCATGATAAAGAGCGACAATCTCTCTAGCTAATCTTTGTTTGATAAATTTTGGGTTCACACCATCTTTTAAATCTTTTTCAAGAATACTAATTTCACTTGGATTAAGTTTTGTAGCGTGATTGAAATAGTTAATGATCAAAGTATCTGGTATAGACATAGTTTTCCCATATTTATCGTTTGGAGAGTCAAAAACAGCGATATAGTTTCCAAGACTCTTACTCATCTTATTAACTCCACAGGTTCCCATTAAAATAGGAGAAAGTACAGCAATTTGCTCTTCCATGTTGTGAAATTTCTGCATTTCTCGTCCATTGAGGATATTAAATTTTTGTTCAGTAGCTCCAAGCTCGACATCAGAATTTATTGCTACAGAATCATATCCTTGTAGTATAGGATACATAATTTCATGCAAATGAAGTGGTAAACCAGTTTCCCATCTCCGACGAAAAGTATCATGAGCCATAAACTGAGCAAGGGTAAATTTCCCCATAAATCTCAAGACATCACTCATAGTCATCTTTCCGAACCATTCTGTTTGATAATGAACCTCAGTTTTGTCTTTATCAAGGACAGTAAAAAGCTGTTCCATGTATCTTTCAGCATTTTGTTTAACTTTTTCTGCAGTAAGCGGTGGTCTCGTGGAGTCTCTACCTGTAGGATCACCGATTTGAGCAGTATAGTCTCCAATGATTATGACCCCGATATGACCTAAATCTTGAAATTCTCTCATCTTTCTGATCGGCACAAGATGCCCGATATGAACCTCATAATTTGTTGGGTCTATGCCATATTTAATCCTAAGCGGTTTACCAGTTTTTATAGATTTTTTAATTTTTTTCAATAACTCTTCTTCTGGTATTATCTCTGAGCTACCTTTTTTGATAATGTTCATTTGCTCTTCTAAAGTCATTTTTTCTCCGGATTTTAGTTTTTTCGTGAATTAATTGAAATTATTAACCTCTAGCCCTTCTCATTTCTCTCAATCTATTTGAATGTTCTTCGTAAGTTCTTGTAAATATATGTCGACCTGTTCCATCCGCAAAAAAGAATAGATATCTTGTTTGTTCTGGGTTTTGGACAGCAAATAATGCAGCAACTGAAGGGCTGCATATAGGATGTGGCGGAAGACCGTTAATCACATAAGTATTAAAAGGGGTTTCAGTTCTGATATCTGCATAAGTAACTCTATATCTATGAATAAAATCTGGTTCAAGATGGTATACAGCAGTAGGGTCTGCCTGTAAACGCATATTAATCCTCAATCTATTCAAGAAAACACCTGCAATGAGAGGCATTTCGTCGTTAAAGAGAGCTTCTCTTTCCACAATAGAAGCTAAAATCAGATCATCATAAAATTGTCTATGATCAGTCATATTGATAAAAGAATTTTCCATTCTGTCATAAAAATTGGCAACCATAGCACCAAGAATCCTTTCTTCGGTCATATTGAAGCCAAAAACATAAGTATCAGGGTATAAAAAACCTTCGAGGGTATCAATATTCAATCCAGTTATTTCCCTGGAAAATTCTGGATCTTTAGCCTTTTCAAGTAATTTTTCATAGTCACCTATTTCATTTTGCGCCAGTATTCTCAGAGTTCTATAAATTGAGATTCCCTCTGGAATAGTAACTCTTTGGACTAATATTTCTCCGGAAACTATTTTGTTTATTACATCAAGCATGTTATAATCACCAGTAAATAAATAATGCCCTGCTTTTAGTGTTCTATCGAGCTTTTTGAAGCGGATAAGATAATAAAAAAGCTGATCATTGCTTATAATTTCATTGTCCAAAAGCGTCTTTGCAATAGTTCTCCCAGTATCACCTTTGTTTATTTCCATCAAAGTATAATCAATTTCTATAGGTTCATGAATCATTTTGGCGATAGAGGCACAAAACAAAGCAAGTCCAATCAAAATAATTAAAAAAATAGCTAATAATATCTTCTTCATAAAAATCCTCATTATATTTTACAATCTTCGATATAACTTTTCAAAATAACTGCTGCGGCTATCTGATCTACAACATTACGACTTTCTTTCCAATTTTTACCTTTATTTTTTAAGATTTCATTTGCCTCACAAGTAGAATATCTTTCATCCCATAAAACCAAAGTCAAATCAGTTTTTTCTGATAATTTCTTATAAAATTCTCTAACTTCAATAGTCTTTGGTGTGTCCTCGCCTTCTATATTTAAGGGCAATCCAATAATAATCTTTTCTACATTTTGAGATGCAAAAATCCTTTTTAATTCTTCAAAAACACTATCGTCAGATTTATTTTCAATGGTCTGATAAGGTGTTACAAACATCTTCAATGGATCAGTAATAGCTATGCCTATTCTTTTTTCACCATGATCTATTGCAAGCCAACGCGTCATTATTTTTTGCTCTCACTATTTAAATATAAGATTCATCAATCCAAATAGCAATATACCATCTACCATTTAAAGGTTTGAGATGGAATCTCGCAAATCCAGAAGCAGTCATATCGGAGCCAGATATATAACTGAGATGTAAGTAAAAGGGACAGGCAATTATAATCCAGTTTTCATGTCCTATTTGATTGTCCATTTGCCATAAATGCTGCGGAGGAATTTCAAGATTTAAAAATATATTTGTCGGAGACATCAATCTTCCATCCGAAGAACCTCTTGAAAATAAATTATTATGATATTCTATTTCTTGCTCATAACCCCACCAATCCTGACCTATTTCTGGAGCATGCTGTGAAAGGACATGAAAGCGAAAATCTACATCAAGAACATCTTTGAACATTTCTATAGATTTTTGATTGTAAGACTGCATTAAATTTCTCAACACATTATCAGGAGTGTCTGGAGTATATACAAAATCTGAGTTTTCTTTGCCTTTTTCAAGTCCCGGATTAAACGGATTTATACAAGAAACTATCATCAACATTGATGTCAGAGCTATATAAATAAATTTATGACCCAAACGCATTTTTCATCCTTCCAAATGTCCATTCACTGTTTCCTCTATAATCGTGCCATTCGTGTATACGCCAGAAACCATTGCTTTCTCTTTCTAAATATAACTGAAAAATACCTGTAAACTCATTTGCTAAATTTGGTTGAGTATGGTTTAAAAAAAGGATATATTCACGAAATATCCAGGCATGTTGTGCTTGAATAATATCTGGTTGGTTGGACAATTCAAATAAATTTAAAGTCATGTCACGCGTTCTCCCTGATTGCAAATGAACATTCATCAACATTTCTGTTTCCTGTTGCTTAAACCAACGGACTGGAACAGTAAAATCACGAACATCCTGTGGGTCAAAATTAAATATAAAGATATCATTGAATAAAGTGCCATAATTAAATACATTTTCGCGATAATCATAAGAATACACAAGGTTTTCAAGACATAAATATGGAGTAGTTGGAAATGAATTCCATTTCGCCGGATCCACTGGTTTCTCTGCTTCTCTTGGCTCAAATATATTACATGAACTAAACATAGTCAGTAACAATAAAAATATCCATATCTTTCTCATATTTACAATAAAATTAAAAAACCTGTTTTTGTCAACAACTTTTTGAAAAATCTTTTGCAAACAAAAATGAAAATAATAAAAAATGTTGACGAAAAGTATTATTTTTATTCTTTAGTCAATTTATAATGGTGAAAGTGGAGTTTGTGTAAGTGAAATTAATATAAATATGGGATGAATGCGGGAAAGGATCTCACAACGGCGGGGCGGGGGGAAGTGACATGGAGATTGCTTCGGGGGGAGTTTCAAGGAAGTGACCTCGCAACGACGGGGCGGGGGGAAGTGACACGGAGATTGCTTCGGAGGGAGTTTCAAGGAAGTGACCTCGCAACGACGGGGCGGGGGGAAGTGACATGGAGATTGCTTCGGGGGGAGTTTCAAGGAAGTGCCCTCGCAACGACGGGGCGGGGGGAAGTGACACGGAGATTGCTTCGGGGGGCGTTTCAAGGAAGTGACCTCGCAACGACGGGGCGGGGGGAAGTGACACGGAGATTGCTTCGGGGGGCGTTTCAAGGAAGTGACCTCGCAACGACGGGATAAGTGACACGGAGATTGCTTCGGGAGGATAGCAAGAAGGAACCTCGCAACGACGGGGAGAGGAACCTCGCAACGACGGGGAGGGGAACCTCGCAACGACGGGGAGGGGAACCTCGCAACGACGGGGCGGGGGGAAGTGACATGGAGATTGCTTCGGGGGGAGTTTCAAGGAAGTGACCTCGCAACGATGGGGCGGGGGGAAGTGACACGGAGATTGCTTCAGGGGGAGTTTCAAGAAAGTGACCTCGCAACGACGGGGCGGGGGGAAGTGACATGGAGATTGCTTCGGGGGGAGTTTCAAGGAAGTGACCTCGCATCGACGGGATAGTGAGGCTCGTATAAGATAGAGTTCTCAAACTCAATCTTTTCAAAAAAAAATAAAAAGGAGTAAAGTATGAAAAAATCAATAATCTTGATGACAATTTTCTTACTTTTCGTTGCAAATTATGCAAACGATTATTTAACTATTTACAATCAAAATCAAGCTCTTTTCAACACGAGAATGGAGCTGTATTTACGCAGTGGAACTCAATATTTTTCTTTAGAAAATATTCCCACGACGATCATTACTGAAAGTGTCACTTTCAGACCTAGGGACAGGAGTGTTTTGCTGTTTTCTCAAAATTTTGAGTATGACTTGGCAAATACTCAAGCTATGATGCGAAGATATATTAATCGAAATATCAGCGTCATAACAGATTCAGAACAATTTTCTGGCATACTCGTTTTTTTTGATGCCGGGAATTATGGGCTTTTAAATCCCGATACAAACGAGCTTAATATTGTTAACTCACAGAAAGTAAACAATGTTTCTCTTGCTGAAATGCCCGCAGATTTTTATACAAAACCTACGCTTAGATGGCAATTGCATACCTTGAGAGCTGGAAAATATCAAGCCGATTTGTCTTATCTTTTTTCGGGTATAAGTTGGAGAGCGACCTACAATGTAGTCTTAGGAAGCAACAGTTTTACGCTCAGTTCTTGGGTTACAATCAATAATCGCTCAGGAAAAGATTTTCAAAATGTGATTCTTAAGCTCATAGCAGGCGAGGTAGCCACTCACAGTCAACTAAATGTAAGAGGAGGTAGGAGTAATACTATACAAGAATTTAATATTTCTCCATCAGCTGCAGCGCCTTCCTTTGAGGAAAGAGAATTTTCTGATTTTCGGATTTACACACTTGATCAACCAGCCGATATCGATAACAATCAAGAAAAGCAACTTAGTCTTTATCCACTGAAAACAGTCCAATATACTCGAAAATATCAATATAATGTTAACCCCAATGAAAGGGGTGTGAATATCTTGATAAATTTCAGAAATTCTATTCAAGCAGGACTTGGAGTTCCTTTACCAAGAGGTAATGTAAATTTTTATGAAATTGATGATAGAGACAATACTCAACAATTTGTTGGGGTGGCAAATCTCAACAATACTTCGCTAAATCAAGATGTAAATCTTCGGATCGGAACTGCTTTCGATATTGTGCCTGTCACAACGATCCTTCGTAACGAATCCTTTGGTAGTGGTGGCGTTCGAGAAATTGATATTGAAGTAAAACTGACCAATAATAAAAGCGAAACGGTTGAGATAGAAGTCATCAGAAGGCTAAATAGCTCGAATTGGCAAATATTTAATCCCAGCATACCTGGGGAAAGAAGAGATGCGACCACACAAATATTCATAGTTCGTGTGCCAGCTGGTGGAACTGAGACATTGACTTTTATGGAAAGAGGAGCGAATTAGGGTTGATATGACAAATTTTATTTGTTATATGACAGCCTCAAGAAATACGAGTAGATAGAAAAATGACAATAAAAAATAAAGATTATTCAGGAAATATATTTAAGCAAATCCCGCATATAGAGAGCTACAAAACGATAGACTCCACAAAAGATTTAGCCGAAAAATATATTATTTCCCAAAAATATGAGGAACATTTTCTGATCATCGCCGAGAATCAGACTCAAGGCAAAGGTAGAAAAGGTAATGATTGGTTATCCCCTCAGGGAGGATTATGGTTTAGCCTTGTATTAAACCATATATCACAAAAAAAAGCCTTTACTTTATTCATAGGGTTTTGTGTGTTAAATGCTTTAAACGAGTTATGCACAGATCAATTTAAAATCAAATGGCCCAATGACATATATCTCCAAGATAAAAAAGTATGCGGTATTATCTGCTCGCAACATTCTCAATACAACAAGACGAACATCGGGATTGGGATAAACACCAACATAAAAAATATTCCTGATACATTTCCAAGTTATTCTGGCTCTATTATGAATTTATTGGATATTGAAATCGACAATAAAATCTATTTATCAAAAATCTTAGAAAATATTTTTCAGAGCTTACCTTATTTTGAAAAACAAGGAATAAACCAATTTTTTGATGAATACAAAAAATTTGATTATTTAATAGATAAAAAAATAAAAATTATTTCAGATTCTGAGCAACATGAAGGTGTTTATAAAGGTATAGACAAAGATGGGAGCTTGTTATTAATAGATTTTGAAGGTAATGTTAAAACAATTTATTCAGGGTCTGTGATAGTTTAAACTTCAAAAGATTCCAACACTTCAGAGTATTTTGAACATATTTTGGGGATTGAAAATTCAGTCACATCTTTTAGATTCTTGATATTTTCACCATTCTGCCACTTAGAATAAATATTATCAAATTTATCGAGGAAGCCTATTTTGTCTTCATAATCAAAGAGTTTTCCTGCTTCAAGTTGATCTAATATTTCCTTTACATCACTGATAGAAGGTCCGATTCCGAGAACATAAGATTTTGAACCAATATATTCGAAGAGTTTATAGGTCAGAATACCTTCATTGTGTTGAGATTTCAATATCACCAAAATTAATATTTCACTATTTACGCACTCTTCGACTACTTTTTCATGTTTTACAAAAGGTATATTATTGTATTCTATATGCGTTAATCGTTTCTGAATAAACTCTTGGGGTTGATCATAAGCACCTATCAGGGAAAACTCAATATTTAATATTTTATTTTTTGTAGCATATTCATCAATCCAATCCAAAGTTTTCAATAAAACTTCTTTTCTTTCTTCAAATAAAGCTCCTACAAATTTTATCCGAAATTTATTGCTTTTTGTATAATTCTTTGATAAAAAATCGTCTGGATCAAAGCCGTTTGGTATGATTATTGACTTTTCTATACCCAATGTTTGAGCGACATGTTTTGAGACAGCAACCACTGCACTTGAACTTTTTAAAGCTTTTGATTCAAAATTTTTATCTATGAATTTTATGAGTTTATTTCTATAGACATTTTGATGATAATGTATCTTTGACCAAGGATCGCGAAAATCTGCTATCCAGTTAATGCCGTATTTTTTTTTCAATTTACTGCCAATCAAATGTGTAGAATGCGGAGGTCCTGTAGTTATCACCAAGTCATATTTTCTTGTTTTTATCAGATTTTCTGCTGTTTTAAAAGCCTGATTGTTCCAAACTACTCTCGCATCTGGAGCTACAAATTGGATTCTAAAAAAATAAATAATTCTTTTTAAAAAAGTATCTTTTTTTGAGGTTTGTAAAGAAGCGTAAGGTAATTTTTCTGCTTTACCAAGCATTTTTGTTAATATTCGACTATATGAAATCGGTTTAGTTCTGACGACTTCAATATCTTCGGAAACTTGCTTCAATAGACTAATATCTATGTTTGGATAATCACCATTTTCGGTAGTCAATACTGTAGGTAACCAGTTATTATTTAAAAAATATTTCGTTAGTTTCAACCATCTTTGGACAGAAACGCCTCCACAAGGGGGCCAGTAGTATGTAAGTATTAAAAATCTTTTCATAAATGATTCCTCTCTAAAAAGTATATTTTCATAAAATTGCACCTTACGCACACTAAAGGTGTCGGTTCAAGAGATATGAGGCTATGCGAATAGCTCACAGAATTACCTCAATAGAAACCGATGATCTCAAAACAATCTCACCCCGAAGCAATGCTAACAAATTAAGGATTTGCCTTAGAAAATCCTTAACTTGTTAGCATTGCACCCCGAAGAGGTAGGGCTATTTAATGTCCCACCCCTTCGGGGTGGGAATATATGGTGACCATGGATTTCTATTAAAAGCCACATCACCTTCGGGATGTGTAAGGAATATCAATAATAAATTAAATTTGACTTTTCGGAGAGGGATCATGAATTATTTCCTAATATTTTTTAGATAAATACAATGTGGATAACAAATTATTCTATTCCTCTTTTATACATGTATTAACCAAAAAATCAAAAAAAGCACCCCCTGGACCGGGGGTGCGAGGAGGAAAACATGCTAGAGCATGTTTATGTGCATTTTATCTGGATGCGTATCCAGACAAATTCTCAATTTCTCAACATTCTCAATTCTTGCCATATTTCATCAAGCATTAAAACATCGTCTCCTATATTCAGAATAAGATGACTTCGCCTCATAAACTCATCTGTAGGATAAATATTTCGATTTTCTTGTATATCCTGAGGCAAAAGTTCGAATGTCGCTTTATTTGGAGTGGCATATTGCACCCATTCAGCATTTGTCAATCCTACTTTTGCATCGAGGAGAAAATCGATAAATTTATGAGCAAGGTCTTTGTTTTCAGAATTTTCAGGAATTACCAAAAAATCGACCCATATAGTAGAACCTTCTCGCGGCAATACAAATCCAACATTTTCGTTTTCTTCCATGACTTGCAAGGCATCTCCATTGTATGCTTGCCCGAACCAGATAGTCCCGTCTTGGACATCGTTTTTAAAGCTATCGGAGTCAAATTGAGCTACATTTCTATTCCATCTCATAAGAGTTTCTCTAGCAGATGATAAAGCTTCATCTGAAGCATCATTGGGGTCATATCCATTGAATATCATCGCAGAACCCAATACCTCACGAATATCGTCGAGCATAGTAACTACATTCCTTCCATTGAATCTTTCGTCACCTAAGATGTCCCAACTGACATTTTCCATCTCTTCGTGAGATAAATACTGAGTGTTGTAAATAAATCCCATTGTTCCCCAAAAATAAGGAACAGAATACTCATTTACTGGGTCAAATGCTTGTGACATACTCAGTATCATTGGGTCTAAATTGTGATAATTGTTCAACAAACTCTTGTCGATTTTTGACAATAGACCCATACCTCTCATGATTTCGACATGATCACCACTGGGAACAATGATGTCATAAGCAGCATTAGAGGTCAGAAGTTTCGTCAACATATTCTCATTTGAATTGTAAGTATCATAAACGATTCTTACATTGTTTTGACGTTCAAAACTTCTCACAAGTTCAGGAGCGATATAATCTGTCCAGTTGAATATATACAATACTCGCCTTCCCGGGCTACAGGACAATACTCCCAAAATAAGGATAACTAACAAAATAATTGTTAATATCTTTCTCATTTTAGTCCTCCGACTTTTATACTTTAGAACCATTTTTTTAAAACCGCTTTTTTAGTAAAGTGTTTTTTTTTTTTCTATATATGGTTTATTATTTTAATCTGTAAATAGCGAAGAGGATGGTGTTGATTTAATAAGAATAATCAGCAGTTTAACAAAAATAAAATAGTTTTTACGATTTTGCTTGACAAAAAAAGTAGCTTGAAAATAATTAAACTTGAGTGAAAATATATATAGATAAAAAATTTTCTTAATGATGTGTAGTTATAGTGATATTAACTACATATCTTGGGGGTCTTTGATGATGTTTGGAGCAAAACATAAAAAGAGCATTATGTTTTATTATTTGATAAAACTTATGATTCTGACTGGATATATGCTTATTTTTAGTATGCATCTTTTTTCAGAAGAAATAGTGTCGATTTACGACATACAATTCACAACTAATCCGGGCTTTGACGGGACATATCCTTCACTATATGTAAACCAAACGGTTACAATTCAAGGAGTTGTAACAGCAATAGGTTTTGAAAACAGTCGAATTTTTATTAGTGAATCCACTGGTGGAGCCTGGTCTGCAATCGCGATAGATAATGTCAGGACTAGGGTCTCAGTCGGAGATTTTTTACAGTTACGCGGCAAGGTCTCTGAACTAATGGGAATGACAGTCATCACTCAACCACAAAATTTGAGAATAATCTCACGAAATATGCCTTTACCAGTTCCAGTTCTTGTTACAGCTCATGAGGCTTTAACAATGGAGGCATATGAATCAGTCTTGGTTCGACTATCAAATGTGACATGTAGAAGGATATTAAATGGCAATTTCTTAGCTCTCATCGATGATGAAACAGCGAGTATAAATGTCGGTAACGGATTTAATAATAGCGTAAACAGAGATATATTCACAACAGGAGCAAACTATGGATATATCATAGGGATAGTGAATTTTTCCCACAACAGATTTGCAATTCATCCGCGCAATATCGAAGATATAGGAAATGATGTAGTAAGAGGAATCCAATCATCATCATGGGGACGAATAAAGTCCTTATATAGATAAAAAAATAAAAAAAAACGGAGTAACTATGAAAAAATTTTGGAAAAATTTATTTACAGTTGGAGCTATCGCAGGCGGAGCTTATGTTGGCTTTAAAGGCTATCAACGAGTTAGCAGTTTAAACAAAATGTCAAAAACGCTTCCAGACTATCTGGAGGATTTGATTGATGAAAGACCTAAAATCAATGTTAATATGAGTTTTAACTCGCTTTCTATTGCAATTGGCTTGTCATCTTTTGCAATTGAGAATATCGATTTTGACCTTGATGAGCAAGTAAATCGTTATATCATTGATTATTATCCATGTTTATCAAAAATGAGGATTAATATCTCACAATATATCAAATCTTCAGGAGAAGATAAATATGATCTGGAAGATGAATTTTACAATGTCCAAGATGTCGAGCAAACCGAAAGTTATTATGAAAAGGATAGTGAAGAAGAGGAAAAATAGATATTTAACCACAGAGTAACACAGAGAAAAGAAAAGTGTTGTTTTCATGCATGGATGGTGTGGGTGAAAGCATCATGTGATGATAACACGAAGATTGGGTACCTTTTTGTCATTCTGAACGGAGTGAAGAATCTCGGAAGTTATTAAAATCAATATGAAGAGATTCCTCGCTACGCTCGAAATGAATACGGATGTGAGGAAATCGGAGATTTCTGCTACGGATGTGAGGAAATCGGAAATTTCTGCTACGGATTGTGGAAATCGGAGATTTCTGCTACGGATAGGGGAAATCGGAGATTTCTGCTACGGGTGGGGGAAATCGGAGATTGCTGATACGGATGGGGGAAATCGGAGATTGCTGATACGGATGGGGGAAATCGGAGATTTCTGCTACGGATGTGAGGAAATCGGAGATTTCTGCTACTTGAAATTACAAAGGAGTAAAATATGAAAACTAAATCAATTTTTTTAGTTCTATTTTTAATAGCAACTATCATGACATCACCAATCCTAATTGCAGAAGTAGAAGGTGATTTTTATCCGGGAGAATTAACAGTCTGTTTCAGTTCAGACTATGTATTAACCACAAGAGGAGATTTTGAAATTAATTATGTGGATGGTATTGCAGTAACGCCATTTGAGTGGCTCAATGACCTTGCACAAGAGTTTCAAATCACAACACTTGAAAGAAAATACCAAATAAAATACCAAGACTGGAATTTCAATGGTCAATATCCTGCAAATGTTTTTAGATTAAGAGTTTCAAATCATAGTAGGACAAATGAACTACTTGATGTATTGGAAGCAAGCAAAAATGTATTGTTTGCTGAACCTAGCGCAATCAATCGTTTACTGTATACTCCAGATGATCCTAGCATTCCACTTCAATATGCTTTGACCAGAGTTCAAGCTTTTGATGCTTGGGATATACAGACTGGTAGCCCAGATGTCGTCATTGGAATAGTGGACTCTGGCGTAAAATGGAATCATGTTGATTTAGAAGACAATATGTGGATAAATACGGCAGAATTACCAGGCATGACAATCAATTGGTCAAGCGGGACAATCACAGGGGGTGATGGGATTGATAACGATGGAAATGGTTTTATAGATGATGTTCTAGGTTGGGATTTTTATTCTGTCCAAGGTGGTGGACAAGATAACAATCCTTTTCAAAATTTAAATGGACATTGGCATGGAACACATGTCGCAGGCATAGCAGCTGGCGTAGGTGATAATGGAATAGGTATGGCAGGTTTAGCTTTTACATCAAAAATGGTAGCTACGAAACATTCGCCGTATAATGTCTGGTCAAATTCTGTGTATGAGGGCTATGCTGGAGTCTATTATATGGTCAATACAGGAATCCCTATCATAAATTGTTCATGGGGTGGTGCTGGTAATGCGAATGAAGCGAATCTTGCAGGTAATTATGCGAGAGATCATGGTTCATTGATCATAGCTGCAGCGGGCAACAACAACTCGAGTAGTATATTTTATCCAGCAGGTGGACAACATATTTTGGCAGTAGCATCAACTACAGTAACAGATACAAAAGCAGGCACATCAAATTTTGGAACATGGATTGATGTTTCTGCCCCCGGAGATAATATTTATTCAACAATTTATACTTCATCTGGTGTAGACACTTATGAATATGCAGGCGGAACCTCGATGGCATCACCTTTAGTGGCGGGGCTAGCAGCACTTATTTTATCACAAAATCCGGGCTTAACACCTGATGAACTAACAGAAATAATCAAAGAAAGCACAGACCCAATAGACCATTTAAATCCATCGCATGCTGGGCTGCTTGGCACAGGACGCGTAAATGCCTTTACAGCTGTGACTAACGCAATTCAACTGGATTTTGATTTGATAGCGAATAATATCTCTGGCGCTACCTCAGTTTCAGTAAACACACCCAATGTCATCACAGTAACAATCCGCAATAGAGGGACAGAACCGGCGATTGGGTATGTTATAAACTTAATGCAAACAGGGATAGAAAATCCTATAGGGACAATTAGTGGCGTAGATTTAGCTCCTCAGGAAAATCATGAATTTACATTTTTATGGACACCAATCGATATCGGGATAATTCAATTGTATGGTGAAATAGTTTGGGATATAGATGAAAACCCAAATAATAACCAGACGAAAACGCATAATGTAAATGTTTTACCACAAGGCATGAATGAAATTGTAGTCGGTAATCCGGGTAGTACAAGCCTATCAAACGAATCATATGTAAATTATAATTATCATGATAGTATATCACAAACAATTTACTACGAAAATGAGTTGATACCCGGAACAATCTACCAGATGACAGTCAGATTTACAGGTGCAACTCAAATTGTTCCAGCAGGAATAGTTGTAAAACTTTATATGACGACAACAACTCAATCAACATTTTCCAGCAACACAAACTGGATACCATTTGCAAACTTTACAGAAGTATTTTCTGGTCCATTACCAGTAAATAGCTTAGGAACTTACAATATTGAGATTATTCTCGATACTCCTTTCGAGTATGAAGCTGACAACCTTGTAGTGATGGCAATCAAAGACCATAATGGCTGGTATGGGCAAAATAATAGATTTCAATATACACCTATTTCCGGTCAAAACAGAACAATTCATTGGCGATCTGATACTGCTGGTTCGCCACCAACAAATCCATTCCCTACAGCCACAGGTCGTCTTGCGGGTATCACCAATGCGTCTTTTTTGATCCAAACAATGATTTTTGCACCGCCAATAAATTTAGAAGCTAATACAGATTTTGGAGTAGTAAATTTAGTATGGGATGCACCTGATTTAACAATGGAAAATGAGTTCTTTTCTTCACAAAATGGAGGATCTCACATTGGACACAAAATATATCGTGATGGCGCCTTTTTAATAGAAACTACAAATACATTTTATACAGATACTGATGTTGAGCATGGAGTCTTGTATAATTACTGGGTCACAGCAGTATATAGCGACCCCAGTGGCGAGTCAGCGCCTTCAAATGTTGTTTCTATCAGGACACCAGATAATTTACTTCCACCTAGTAATTTGCATGTAGAATTAATAGATGAAAGTGTTGTTTTTACTTGGGAAGCTCCTAGTATAGAAATGGACAATGGTTTTGATTCTGGATATAGAAATGTGGCTACAGCGTTATCTCTTGAAACAAAAAAGACAAATACCAATGATCAAAGAGTCATGATTGATAATAATCCATTATCCATAAGGAATTATCAATTGAGAAATCGTGCTTTTTTAAATTATAGAATTTACAGAAATCAGGAATTTTTGGTTGAAACAACTAGTTTATCATACTCAGACGAAGATATCGCTTTAGACAATAAATACATTTATTCAGTCTCAGCTGTTTATCATAGTGGGGAATCAGAATCACCGGAAGTATCAATCATACTGCCAATTTTCAATGAACCTCTAAATTTACAAGCTAATGATGATGAGGGAATAGTCTTTCTCTCATGGGAAGAACCGTTAGGTCAAAATTATGGAGATTTGTTAGGATATCACCTTTATCGCGCAATAGAAGAGGAGAGTTTTGAATTATTGTCTGCGAATATCTCTGCAAGCATCTTTAACTTTATAGACGATGATGTGGAGTATTATACAGAATATTCTTATTTTCTGATAGCTCTTTATGGAGGCGATATAAATGGAATTTCAGAGCCTTCAGAAACAGTTTCTATATTATTGGAAGAAAGAATGTTACCTCCGACCGAACTCACCTTTGATGTCGATAAATATGAAGTTACACTAAATTGGACAGCCCCCAATAGCAATCCACAAGGCTTTATTGTTTATCGAGGTGATGATATATTGACACCAGAGCCTATCACTGAAACTACTTATATTGATATTGATGTTCCTGTTGGAATCTATATTTACAAAGTTTTTGCAGTCTATATAGGTGGCGAATCAGAACATATATCAGTAGAAGTGGAAGTAGAATTTGTCTCAGAAAAAGATGATTCATCTTTGCCATTGGTGACCGAACTACTCAGTAATTTCCCCAATCCATTCAATCCAGAGACAACTATCAGTTTTAACATAGCCGAAGAATCAATCGTTTCTATAGATATATTTAATATCCGTGGTCAAAGAGTGAGAAGACTTTATGAAGGTTTTTCAGAAAGAGGGACTCATGCAGTGGTTTGGAATGGACGCGATGATAATGGAAGAGATCTGGGCAGCGGGCTGTATTTTTATCAGCTGGTAGCGGGTGAAATTGTTCAGACCAGGAGAATGGTGTTGTTGAAATAATGGGTAAATAATGAAAAAAAGTTTTGCTAGCGACAACAATTCTGGGGTGCATCCAGAAATATTGAAAGCTATAGAAAGAGCCAATTCAGAACATTTTATTTCTTATGGTGATGATCCTTATACCACTGAGGCAAAAAAGTTATTTAAAGAGGTATTTGGAGAAACTACTGAAACATTTTTCTTTTTAACTGGAACAGGTTCAAATGTAAGTGCTTTACAGGCATTTACGAACCGCTTTCAAGCAATAATATGCCCTGAAACTGCCCATATAAATGTAGACGAATGCGGAGCAGTTGAGCACGCTTTAGGTGTAAAACTTTTGGATGTTGAAACTATAGAAGGAAAATTGACTAGAGAAAAAATAGAAAAATATCTCCATTTTATAGGCGATCAACATCATGTTCAACCCAAAATTTTATCAATAACCCAAGCTACTGAGTTAGGCACTGTATATTCATTGAAAGAATTGGAAAATTTGATTGATTTTGCTCATAAAAATGATTTAAAAGTTCATATTGATGGTGCACGGATAGCCAATGCGGCTGTTAAATTAAACTGCTCTTTACGGTCACTCACAACAGATTTAGGAATCGATGTATTGTCTTTGGGAGGCACAAAAAATGGTATGATGGTGGGGGAAGCTGTAGTATTATTCAATAAATCGGATATCGACAATATGCCATTTATTCGAAAACAAAATATGCAATTAATTTCCAAAATGAGATTTATCTCTGCTCAATTTATTCCGTATTTTAAGGACAATCTATGGTATAATAATGCTAAACAAGCCAATGAAATGGCTTTATTATTATATGAAAAATTATTTTCAGTTGTCCCTGAAATATTGGTCTCGAAGCCAGAGGCAAATGCTTTATTTGTAAAACTACCCAAAGCCATCGCATCCAAAATGCAAAAAGAAAGGTTTTTTTATACTTGGGACGAAACAGAGGGAATATATCGTTTTATGACATCTTTTGATATGGTAGATGATGATATTAATGATTTTGTGGGGTTTGTGATTTCTCATGTAAATTAATCTATGAGCCTATTCCGAAAACCATATTTCAACTTTTTTATAAATATGGTCTGGAATATATTTATGCAGAAAAAAAGATTTTTCATTATCTGTTTTCATTTCCTATTTTGTATCTTAATATTGCAAGCAGATTTTGAGCTTTTGGACGAGGATAATGTATTAGATACTGAAGAGCATCTATATTTTATGCTTGATAGAATAAATATACAAACAGCGACTAGAGCCGAATTATCAGAAATTTTATATTTGACAGACCAAGACATAACTAATATCCTAAATTATAGACGAAGAAATATCATCATAAATATTTCATATTTACAAGATGCGGGTATATCAAGGGAAACTATAGAAAATATATTACCTTATATAGAATTTGGAAGATCTGGTAGGCTCGAATTTACTGGATTAAATTTTTTGAGATATCAAGATTCAACTGAAAACTCAAGAAATATCAATCGTTTGAATGCAAAAAACAATATTTACGATATAAGACTGCATCATGAATATAACACCGTAACGGAAAATACTCCAATCCCTTTAGGCGGCAGCATAAGCATCAGAAGAAATCCTACTGGTAGATTTATACTCGGGCAATATCAAATAAATCACGCATATGGGTTGTTGATTTCCAGAGGTTCATTTATATCACAAAGACCTGGTTTTAACACAGATTTGAGGCATAATAGAAATATTTTGTCTTCAAATGCAAGACCTTATTATAGTAGATCCTTTATGGGAGTCGCTTATGAAAAATCTTTTGATGAAAATTTATCAATAACTTTGTTTAGTTCATTGAAAGATACAGGAGCAAGGGTAAGCGATGAAGAGATAGAAAGGCTTTTGATAGAGGAGAGAAATCCAACAGATACAGTTTTGCTTTCTAGTAGCGGTGGGATAATTCATTTTCAAAAAGGAGGATTAAATATAAGCACAACAATGAATTATACGATACCAGAAAAAGACTTTCAAGATGTCGATGTGACAGCGTTAACAGGCTCGATTGCAGCTTCATATAATATCGACAGGTATTTATTCTTTTCTGAGATAGCTTATTCAAATAGTGCCTTTGCCAATATCACTGGTATTAGAAGCAGTTATCAAAGGTTTACACAGCTATTATTATTCCGATATTACGAAAATGGTTATGATGCTATCTGGGGTGATTATATTAGCAATTCCTCGACTGGCACAAATGAACAAGGTTTATTTTATAAAATGGAGTTCAGAAATCGAGAATATGCTATCCAAACCTTTGCAGACATGTTTAATAATATCGAAAATCATGAAAGATACATGAATAAAAATCAAGGAGTTTCTTGGGGGATAAATGCTGAAAAATTTGGATTATTTTCCTACAATGACATGGGTTTGGGAGTCTCGTATAGACAAAAAATTGATAAAGAATGGAGAAATCTCAGTGGTATTTCACGCTATGAAGATAGAAAAAGAGACTATTTCCGGGTTTCGTGGCAGCAAACAAATACCCGTTTTCTAAGGACGAGATTGGTATATAATTACCAAATAAGAGAATACCCTGATTATAATATAAAGAATGAAGGATATGCTATTAGCCAAGTTATAAATGTTCAATATTTAAGGTATAGAGTCTCCTTTACAGGAGGGGTTTTTGATACTGAGATACCAATATATTTATATTTATATTCAGGAAGATTAAATAATACTATGTATGTTCTAAATGGAGAAGGGCAATACGCTATGTTACACCTAAATATTGCTCTTCGAGATAAATTGTCTATAGAATTGATGAATAGCATACTCAGAAAAGATAATTTGGAATATATTGCAAGTTTTATTGTGGGTTACATATTTTAGTATTATGTCTCAGTTTTTAGAATCCGATGTTAAAAATTTTTTACAAGGGAAGGACTTGTGTATCATAGGATTTATGGGTGCAGGGAAAACCACTTTTGGAGAATTGCTGGCTAAAGAGTTGAAATCTAAATTATTAGATATTGATAAAATGATTGAACTTAAAGAAAATAAACTAATTTTTGAAATATTTAAAGAGAAAGGAGAAAAATATTTTCGAGCTTTGGAAAAGAATTTATTGCAAGATATTGTTTTTGCAGAAAAGACAAATATAGAGAACCCCAAAGAGATAATTACTCAATCTTGTTCTATGTCCTCAAGCCATTCAAAAATAATCGTTTGTGGTGGAGGATTGCCTCTTAAAAAAGGAAATCAAAAATTGTTAAAATTACTAAATACATTTTTTATTTGTTTAAATCCGTCCTTTGAAGTTATTTTATCAAGGATAAGAGGTAGTAAACGACCTTTGATATATAGACATTCTAGGAAAGCAATATTTACACTTTGGAGTGATAGGTATGAGATTTACCAAAGACTTGCTGATATTAGTATTTCAGAAGCTGGAACTGAAGAAATTTTTCAAACTCTAAATCAAAGAGTAAAACTATATATAAAATCTCGTGAACAATAAATGAGTGTTATAAAACAATGAAATAAAAGTTTTACATAGTTAAAGTATAAAAAAGTAATAAAAAAGGAGTATTTTATGAACATACCACTTTCAGAAAAATACAGACCTCAGAATATATCAGATATTCTTGGACAAGACCATTTGTTAAGCTCATATAGTATATTACATCGAATGTTTGAGAGTCAAAAATATCATTCTTTTATAATGTGGGGTAATCCTGGCACAGGCAAGACAACGATAGCTAAACTAATTCAAAAACAAGCAAACCTCCCTTTTTTAGCATTTTCAGCCGTTTTATCAGGTATAAAAGAAGTAAAGGATGTTATGAAATCAGCGGAACAACAAAAAAGACTTACAAATGAGCCAACTATTATATTTATAGATGAGATACATAGATTTAATAAATCTCAACAAGACGCTTTTTTGCCATTTGTAGAGTCTGGTGCAATCATATTGATAGGTGCAACAACAGAAAATCCTTCATTTTATGTAATTTCAGCCTTATTATCAAGATGCCATGTATTTATCTTGAATCAACTATCAGTCGATAATATTAAAGCAATTTTAAAAAAAATAATAACAGCAGAGAATGCTGATCAATACTACACAGAAGGTGCAATAGATTATATAGCAAATTCGTCAGGAGCTGATACTCGTAAAGCTATAAATCTCTTAGAAATAACCCTTGCCAATCATAGAGAGCAAGTTCTTGATGTGTCAAATATAGGAAATATTTTATCAACACGAACCATGCTCTATGATAAAAAAGGCGAAGAACATTACAATCTTATCTCTGCGCTTCATAAGTCACTAAGAGGCTCTGATCCTCAAGCAGGTTTATATTGGTTAGCTCGGATGCTCGAATCAGGTGATGATCCGCTCTATATAGCGAGAAGGTTGATCAGATTTGCTTCAGAGGATGTCGGACTTTCAGACCCCAATGCTTTGGTCCAGGCAAATGCGGCAAAAGAAGCTCTATTGTTTCTCGGCATGCCTGAAGCAAAAGTTCATTTAGCACAGGCAGTTATATACTTAGCTACAGCGCCTAAATCAAATACTGTTGATGTGGCGCTGATGAAAGCAACTGAAAAAGCGATCAAAACTGGACATCTCCCAGTTCCTTTACACATAAGAAATGCACCCACAAAACTAATGAAAGATTTGGGTTATGGAGCCGATTATCAGTATGATCATGAGCATGAGAATCGGTATTATTATCAAAAATATTTTCCCGATAATATGATAGAAGAAGAATATTATACTCCTTCCGAATTTGGTTTTGAAAAAGAAATAGAAAAGCGTTTGAAATGGTGGAAAAGTAAGAGAAAAAGAGAGTAATTTGTAAGATAATATGATATTAGAATAAATTAAACCGCAACTACATATAATTTTAAACAGTTACAAATTAAAGATAAAAAAAACAAAAAAAAAATACACGAATTTTACGATTTTGCTTGACATTTGAGCAAAGAAAAAAAAAATGGCACATGTTTTTTAGAAAATAAAGATAAATGGTCCTGTAACTCAGCGGTAGAGTATCTGCCTTTTAAGCAGAGAGTCGATGATTCGAATTCATCCAGGATCACCATTTTTACAGACTGGCCCTTTCGTCTAGCGGTTAGGACTCAAGATTTTCATTCTTGCAACAGGGGTTCGATTCCCCTAAGGGTCACCAGTCTGTAAAAAGCATAGTATAAAAAAAAAAGGCCCTTTCGTCTAGCGGTTAGGACTCAAGATTTTCATTCTTGCAACAGGGGTTCGATTCCCCTAAGGGTCACCAAAGTAAAGGATAGGTAATAAAACCTATCCTTTTTGAATTTTAAAGCGTTTTTTTTGATATATTCAACTCAAACACAAAAAAGAAGCAAAATTTATTACCATAAAAAATCTTGACAAAAAAGCCTATATAAAATACTTGTCGCACAAAAGATAAAAAATAATAAGGAGGCAACATTGAAAAAGCTACTTATTTTGTTTTGTGTGTTATTAATGCTTATGCCATTGATAGCAACACAGCGGTATGTCGTCGGAGAAGTTTTCACCGAAACATGGTGAGGATTTTGTCCAGCAGCGCGGGCAGCGCTAAGAACGATGGCGGACAATCAAACATCATATCCATATTTGATTCCGCTTATATGGCAAGGTGACGGACCCAATCCTAGTCCAAATTACTCTTCTAGAAGGCAGGCATATAGTGTTCCTGGTCTTCCTACAGCCCGTTGGAATGGTGTAGAGAGTGTCGTAGGCGGTGGTAGTGGAGTGTTAAATAACTATACAGCTCAATACAACAATTTCGTAAATGTATCAAGTCCATTGGAGATTTACTTAAACTTTGAAATAGAAGGTAATCAACTTCATGTGGCTGCATTAGTTTATAACTTTGACGCTATAACGACACCTAGCAATCGAATACTTTTCATCTTGACCAACAATTTTACAGGAGTTCAAAATCCTGATTATGTGCATTCAGTGGTCCGTTATCATGAACAAACTTTCGACATTAGAGAGGCAGGTGACATTCAAACCTATTTTCAGACTATAGAACTCAACAATGCATGGAGTTTAGAAAATCTTAGAATCGTAACTATTGTTCAAGCTTTAGGTATTAACCCTATTAAGACAATATATAACGCTTCTATGGAGTTATTAACAACTGTTACACCACCAATCTCAGTCCTTGGGTCACCACAAAATCTTGAGGGTATCTACCATGATCAAAGTGAAGAAACAGATCATTTCGTAGAGTTAAGCTGGGATGTGCCAGTTCATGATAATGCGTTTCTGTCAGGTTATAGGGTTTTTAGAAATAACGAAATTCTCGCAAACACCCAAAATAGTGTTCTAACCTACATAGACAGAAATATAGAACTGGATACAACTTATAGTTATCATATAGTGGCATATTACGATGTTGGATTTTCCAGGCCTTCAAATGAATATGTGGTGACAACAGGGATAGTTACAGAAGTCGATACCACTATAATTCCGCTCGAGACCAAACTTGGTATGAATTTCCCTAATCCTTTCAATCCAACCACAACAATCTATTTCGACCTTCATAAGCCTTCATCTGTGTTACTCGATGTTTTCAATATCAGAGGTCAGATGATCAAAACTTTGGTCGATACAAATCTCCAAATAGGAAGGCATACAATTCAATGGGATGGGCATGATGAAGCTGGTGTCTCTGTAAGCTCTGGAGTTTATTTTTATAGGCTTCAAACAGAAGAATTTGTAGATATAAAGCGAATGGTATTGATGAAATAGATTTTGAATTAAGAATTAAGAATTCTGAATTGAGAATTAAGAATTTTGATTTTTAGTTTTAAGATGTAGTGGCTTATTGCATAAGCCAAAAATCGGGTAGGAGGTCACTCATTAATTGGGTGACCGTCCTCCCACACCACCATACATACCGTTCGGTATATGGCGGTTCTTTAGTTTACATCAGTAACTTTCATGTAGTAATCATAAAAGAATAAATA
>WRLO01000046.1 GCA_009777575.1 Candidatus Cloacimonadota bacterium | reverse complement strand
AAAAATAGAGAGATACAGAAGTAAATTTTTTCACTTATCCATAAGCTATCCACAATTTATTTTTCACTACTGACCAGCTAAAATCTATTTTATGAAAAAAAATCACCTAATTCACAAAATCTTGAAATATTAACTCCATATTTCTCCATTATAGCTAGTTTAAATCAATTTTAGTCAAAAATGTATCCCCTTTCATAAATTTACGAGGCTTAGGACAAAACCTACCCCCTATCGATAAATATGTTCATAAAAGATTATTATTTCAATAGTTACATAAACAAAAAAACAAATTAATCGGTCAGTAGTGATTGATTTTGGTAAAAAGATTATAAGAGATGGCTCATATTCAGGAAAGAATTTTTTGTTTCATCTTTCTAAAAGTATGGTAACAGGTCCATCGTTTACAAGTGAGACCTTCATATTTGCAGCAAATTTACCTGTTTCAGTATGTATTCCTTGTTTTATCAAACTATCTACAAATTTTAGATAAAAATCATTTGCTTTTTCAGGTTTTGCTGCATTAATAAAATCAGGTCTATTTCCCCTATTGCATTCAGCATAAAGAGTAAATTGTGAAACTACAAGGATGCTACCTTTAGTATCCTTTATAGAATAATTCATTTTACCATTATGATCATCGAATATTCTGAGGTTTGTTACTTTTTTTGCAAGGTAATCAATTTTTTCTTCTGTGTCCTCATGATGGATGCCAATAAATATCAATAGCCCATTTTTAATAGAACTAATTATTTTATTATCAACTTCAACTTTAGCATTATTTACTTTTTGAATTAGTAATTTCATATATTTTTACACTCGCATATTTCGCTCAAACAGCAAAATTCACAGTTGGGAATTTTTTTACAAGATATTTTACAATGCCTTACAATCAATCCGTGATATTCATTGAAAAATTTAACATCATGCTCAAGGTTTTCCATAAAAAAATTTTGATAAGTATCATATTTTTTGTCTTTTAAAGTTAAACCTATTCTTGAAAAAATTCTTATAGTATAAGCATCTATAACAAAAATCCCTTTTTCAAAGGCATATAAAAGTATAGAATCTGCTGTTTCTGGACCTATACCTTTCATATCCAGTAATATTTTTCTGGAATCAAAAAGAGCTTTATTTTGAATTTCATTTTTATCCAAACCCTTAGCGATATTGGTTAGTCTTATTGATTTTTGATTGAAATAACCAGATGGTTTGATAAGCTCCGCAATGTATTCAGGATTCATCTTTGAAATTTTATCTAAAGAACATAAATTGTTTTTTTTTAGGTTAGAAATAGCTTTTTCAACATTTAACCAATTTGTATTTTGGGTTAAAATCGCCCCAATAATTATCTCATCTTGAGTTTCGCCTGGCCACCAATTTTGTGGTCCATAAGCTCTGTAAAGTCTATTGTAAATCTCAAGTAAATTATTTTTTTGATAATTTAAATTCCAAATCATTAGAACAACCCAGAAATATCACCATTTTCATCTATATCGATGATTTCAGCAGAAGGAATTTTAGGTAAACCGGGCATAGTCATAATGTCACCAGTAATTGCTACAACAAAGCCAGCTCCCGCATTTAATCTTACTTCTCTGACACAAATTTCAAAATTTTCTGGTCTACCAAGCATGTTTGGGTTGTCAGACAAAGAATATTGAGTTTTTGCCATACATATAGGTAGGTGACCATAACCCATTTTTGTAAATTTATTCAAGTCAGATTTTACAGAAGGTATGAGGGTTACGCTACCTGCACCATAGATTTCTTTTGCAATAATTTCTATTTTTTCTAATAAAGGTATATCATCAGTGTATAAAAATTTGAATCTTTTTTTGTTTGATTCTGCTGATTGTATGACCAATTTTGCCAGTTCGAGACCACCCTCACCTCCGTCACTCCAGACTTTAGAAAGTGCAAAGGAAGCACCTAATTTCACACATTCCTCCTTCACAATATTTATTTCTGCAGCTGTATCTGTATTAAAATGATTTAGAGAAACTACAATAGGTACTCCAAATTTTTGCATATTTTCTATGTGTTTTGTCAGGTTTACAATCCCCTTTAGAACTGCATCTGAGTTTTCTATACTCAGCTCTGATTTTTCTATCCCTCCATTGTATTTCAAAGCTTTTATAGTAGCCACAATGACTATTGTATCTGGAAATAATCCAGCTTTTCGGCATTTGATATTAATAAATTTTTCGGCACCAAGATCGGCTCCAAAACCTGCCTCTGTAACACAATAATCACCAACCTTTAAGGCTATTTTTGTAGCTCTGATAGAATTGCAGCCATGAGCAATGTTCGCAAAAGGTCCACCATGAATTAATGCAGGTGTGTTTTCCAAAGTTTGAACAAAATTTGGCTTAATAGCATGTTTCAGCAATACAGCCATACTGCCATGAGCCTTAATATCACGAGCAGTTACCTTACCACCACTATAATTATATCCTACGATGATTTCTCCAAGACGTTTTTTTAGGTCTGGCAAATCATCAGCAAGGCACAAAATAGCCATAACTTCAGAAGCCACTGTGATCATAAAACCATCTTGTCGAGGCGTTCCATCAGATTTGTTTCCAAGTCCTATCACAATATGGCGCAATGATCTATCATTTAAATCAACACATCTTTTCCAAGTTACTCTGCGAGGATCTATTCCAAGTGCGTTCCCTTGCTGGATATGGTTGTCTACCAGAGCAGCTAAAAGATTGTTTGCAGTAGTGATTGCATGAAAATCACCAGTAAAATGTAGGTTAATATCTTCCATTGGAACAACCTGTGAAAAACCACCCCCAGCAGCACCCCCTTTCATACCAAAACAAGGACCTAGAGAAGGTTCTCGCAGAGCAACCACAGCTTTTTTACCGAGTTTATTCAATGCTTGAGCGAGACCGATTGATGTAGTAGTTTTGCCTTCTCCTGCTGGCGTTGGATTAATTGCTGTTACTAATATCAGCTTTCCATAAGATTTATCTTTAAAATCGTTTATCAGATCATCTGGGATTTTTGCCATGAATTTTCCATGATATTCGAGATGGTCTCCTCTAAGCCCAAAATTATTTGCCACTCTGCCAATAGGCAACATATTCGCTTCTCGTGCAATTTGAATATCTTTCATTTTATATTCCTTAAACTTTATTGTATTGCTTAATAAATATTTATTTTCAATAAAAATTTAATATTTACCGATTTTTGCCTAATATATTTCGTTATCAATTTTGTCAAGAGATATCTGTAATCTCATAAATATATAAAAGATACTGAATTGATTTATATATAAAGTTGTAAACCTGCAAAAAAAATGTTTTGACAAAAATGAGTTTTTTTTTTTTATTGCATAAAGAATAATTTTATTCAGTTGTTTTGTCTGTTAATATTATGTAACTGTATATAAGATAAAACAAAATGGAGGATAGATGGATGAATTAACTTTTGGTCAAAGATTGATAAAGATCAGAAAACATTTTGGTATCACAATGACAGTTATGTCCGAAAAGTTAAAGACAGTAAAATCTAATGTATCAAGATATGAAAGGGATTTAAATAAACCGACTATTAGCTTTCTGGAATCCCTAATTAAGGTTTATAGAATTAATCTTAATTGGCTCTTTGGTGCCAGTGAGGAAATGTTTTTACCAGCAGAAATAGAAGCGGAGATTTCTGAAAAAGACAAAAAAGCAATAAGTCCTTTTATAGCGGTTGAAGACAATCGCTTTGAAATTCAAGAAGTGGAGTATACTAGCTTTGGTATACCCATATTTGGAGATTTTATAGACGAAAGTGCAAAACAGCATTTATTACAAATATCTGGACCAATAAGTGCCGGAGAGCCACAAGAAATAGTAAATCAGGGTTATGATTCGATCCCTTTGCCGATCTACAAATCAAGTAGAGATTTAGACGAATATTTAGTATTTCGTGTAAATGGTTTGAGTATGGAACCTGAAATACATCATGAAGACATAGTTTTTATCTATAAAAACGACAATTGGATAGAGTTGAACAATAAAATAGTAGCAGTCCGCATTCATGGTGAAATGACCTTAAAAAAACTAGCTATCGACAATATAAAACGAGAAATAGTTTTCAAACCCATAAATAAAAAATACGCTGATATCATAATCAGTTTTGAATTGATGAAAGCGATTTCGTTAATAGGTGAGCTAAAAGCAATCACAAGAGTATATAAAAAGAAATAAAAAAAGAGGTAAAAATGGTTTTTTCTGTAAATAAAAAAGACATTGCAGACAAATTACAACATTTAATGAATGTAATTCCTTCTAAATCAAATATGATGGTTTTATCTAACTTCAGAATTGATTCAGATACTGAGACGAATGAGATCACAATCACAGCAACGGACTTGAACATCACAACATTTTTAAAAATCACGGCGAATGTCGTTGAAAATGGTTCACTACTGGTATCCGCAAGACATCTGGCAGATATCATCAATTCATTACCTGATTTGATGATAAATTTCTCTCTCCAAGAAGATAATTTAATCATCGAATGTGGAAAATCAAAGTTTAAAATCGGATTTATTGAGGCATCTTTATTTCCAGAAATTTCATTTATAGAGAATGAAATGGAATACACATTAGATGCTCAATATTTTAAAAAATTGATATCAAATACAACTTTCTGTGCTGCGACGGAAGCTTATCAATCAATATGTACTGGAGTCTATTTCAAAATAGAAAGTAATCTTCTGACAATGGCAGGAACAGATACGAAAAGAATTGGAGAAGCAAAATTAAAAACAAAGTTTGAAATAAACGAACCATATGAAATAGTTTTACCTCCAAGGGCATTGAATTTCATAGAGAAAAATATCACGCAAGATGTATCTGATATCACAATCAAATTCGATGAAAGAAGAATATCTTTCTATTTAAAAAACATCCTTTTGTTGAGTAATAAGTATGAAGGTAAATTCCCCACATATACAGTAGCTTTCAAATATTTACCAGATTTTACATTAATGCTCTCCAAAAGCGCACTCAGAGACGCTCTCCGACGAGTTTCACTTCTATCAGAAGACGAAGACAAGCTGATAACTATCTCAATGAACAATGAAGAAATCAAAGTGGAAACCTTTATATCAGATCGCGGCAATGCCAAAGAAGTAATCTCTGATTTCACTTATGATGGACCAGAGGCTGTTTATTGCTTAAACTCAAGACTATTGTCATCCCTTGTAAATGCAGTTGAATCCGATGATGTAATCATCAAAATGAGATCCAATGTAGAACCTATCTGGATTTTGAACAATCAAACTTGGGAAGAATTGGAAATAAGGTTTGTGGTCATGCCAATGAGAATGGATAGATATTAGGAGTTTATAGAATCTAAAAAAACCTGAAATATGAGTTAAGGTATTTTGTATATAGAAAAAATCAGCTTACAAAATTTTCGTAATTATGAAGACTCCTCTTTTGAGTTTTCTCCTGAGGGGAGTCTCATAATAGGTCAAAATGGTGTTGGTAAGACCAACCTACTTGAAGCAATATCATATTTTACATATGGAAAATCAATATTGAACCGTCTTGATCTACAATTAATCCATCATGGCAAAGAAAATTTTTTTATCAGGTCTAATTTTGCTTTCCAGAAGTCTAAATACGAATTTAAAGCTTATTATAACAATCAAAAAAAAAAATTGCTTCATATTGATGGGAAAGCATTACAAAAAATATCTGATTTATATCGTCATATTCAGGTAGTTTATTCTGGACCTGATGATATATTTAATATATTTTCTGTTCCTATAAAAAGACGATTTTTTGTAGATATGGCAATATCAAAAATATATCCTGCTTATATGGATTCTTTGAGGCGATTTAAGGAAGCTCTTTTACAACGAAATACTTTATTAAAAAAAGATTTTACAAAAAAAGAGAAAGAAGCATGGGATAAAACGTTTTGTGAAGAATCCAAAAATGTAGTAGAGTATAGAATTAAATTTTTTGAGCAATATAGAAAATTTTTTAAGAAAGCATATTCATTGATAGTGGAAACTGAAGAAGAGGTGGAAGTATATCTAAAAATGAATTTTTATGATAAAGATTTTGTAGAAAAAATGATGAATTTATTAAGAGAAAACAGTTTGAAAGAAAAAAAATATCAAACATCACTTTTTGGACCCCACCTAGATGATTTCTACATAACAATCAAGCAAAAAAATGCATTCCAATATGGTTCACAAGGACAAAAACGAAGTATTGTTTTAGCTTTGAAGTTGGCAATATCAGATATGATAATGGAAATAAACAAAATCTGCCCAATCATGATATTTGACGACACTTTAGCTGAACTAGATAAGAGAAGAAGTGAAAATTTGTTGATAAATTTAATAGGAAAACACCAAATATTTATTGCTTCGCCTACAGTAGATAGGTATCAGGAGACAAATTTGCCAGCTATGAATCTTTCAGAGTAGATAAAAAGGTAAAAAAATGCAAAAAATAAAATTTACAAAAGAAAAAATCGGTTGGATATTTTATGATTTTTCAAATCAATCTTTTGTTACTATAATAGTGACATTGTTGTTTAGTATCTATTTTAAAGATATCATAGTTGGTCAAGAAGAGGTAGGAACAGCACTTTGGGGGCGGGCAATAAGCATCTCAATGATATTAGTGGCATGTATAGCTCCTATCATGGGTGCCATAGCGGACTACACACAGACTCGTAAAAAGTTATTAATAATTTTTTCATATATAACGATAATTCTTACGATGATGTTATATTTTGTAAATAAAGGTGATGTCTTTTTGGGAATGTTATTTTTTATAATAGCAAATTTTGGATATAGTATGGGAACAGTATTATACAACTCATTTTTACCTGATATAGCAGAAAAACAAGAAATAGGGAGGTTATCTGGTTTGTCATGGGGGCTGAGCTATCTTGGCGGTTTATTATCTCTATTTGTAATATATCCCATAATAAAGCTAGATTTACAGGAGCATTTGAGTTATCGATATTCATTTGTAATAGTAGGATTGATGTTTGCGATATTCTCTTTGCCAACTTTTTTATGGTTAAAAGAGAGAAAAAAAACAAGAGAACAGCAAAAAAATTTTATCTTTGGCGGATTCAAACGAATCTTGGAAACTGCAAAAAATGTAAAAAAATATAAAGAACTAATAAAATTTTTATTCAGTTTTTTTCTCTATACAAACGCTATACTTGTCGTAGTCTTTTTTGCAGCTATATACGGCTCTTCAAGATTTGGAATGACTTCAATGGACATGCTCAAGTATTTTATTATAGCTCAACCTTCATCTTTTTTAGGTGCTGCGATATTTGGTCATGTATTAGAAAGGATAGGAGCAAAAAACAGTATCAATATCACACTTATAATCTGGTTCTTGGTGATAATAGGTGCCTATTTTTGCTCAACAATAAATCAATTTTACTTAGTAGGAGTGGGTGCAGGATTCGCAATGGGTTCAAGTCAGGCAAACAGCCGTTCATTGTTAGCTCTTTTTACACCTATCAATAAAACCACAGAGTTTTTTGGGTTTTATAGCGTAATTAGTTGTGCAGCCTCCATACTGGGACCTTTGATTTATGGAGAAATAGCCAGAATCACAAACGATCAGAGAAACTCAATATTGAGCATATTGATATTTTTTGTTTTAGGGTTTATATTTTTACAATTTGTGGACGAGAAAAAAGGGCAAGAAGCTGCGAGGAGTTAAGTTTTAACAAAATGGAAAAAAAAAGAATATTAGCCTTGTTTTCTGGAGGATTAGACAGTTTAGTGTCAGTTTTTTGGATGAAAAAACTTGGTTTTGAAGTTATCCCAATTTTTTTTGAGACACCCTTTTTTGAGAGAAAAAAGGCAAAACATATAGCTGAAAAAAATGGACTAGATTTACAAGTCATTGACATAACTGAAGAACATCTGAAGATGTTGATTTCCCCTGTATATGGATATGGAAAACATTTCAATCCCTGTATTGATTGTCATGGCTTGATGTTTCGAGTATTAAAGCGATATTTAGATATTTTTGAAGCCGATTTTTTAATATCTGGTGAAGTAGTGAATCAAAGACCTATGTCACAACGGTATGACTCAATGAATGCTGTTAAAAAATTATCAACAGTAGGTGATTTGATAATCCGACCTCTATGCCAAAAAAGATTAATAGATACTTTACCGATAAGGGAAGGCTGGGTTAAAAAAGATGATTTGCTCGACATCCAAGGTCGTAGTAGGTCAGAACAATTGAAAATAGCAGAGGAATTGGGGTTGAAAGAAATACCAAACTCAGGAGGTGGCTGTTTATTGACCGACAAAGGTTATACCAAGAGATTAAAAGAAATAATCGATTGTGGACAACTTGATATTCAAAATATAGGATTTTTAAAAGTTGGTAGACATTTTCGATTGAATAAAAATCTTAAACTTGTTATAAACAGACATACAGATGAGCTTGAATATCTACACACAGTAATTAAAAATGAAATTATCATGAAATGTAAACGAGTCACAGGTCCAATAGGAATATTGATAAGTAAAATTCCAAACGGCACACACGAAAAAGACGAAACAGCGCAAGAAGAGACTAATAATGAACATGAAATATCTGAAGAATATCTAAAGATAGCTGGTTCAATATTGCTCAGATACTGCCCCAAAGCAGATGATGAAGAGACTATATGTTATGGTAAGCAGTTTGAATTGAAAAATCAAATTTCTTGTAAAAGATTTACAGATAATGAAATTGACCCTTTTAGGATTAATTAGGAGGAAAAATGATAAAATATAAAAACTATATTCTTCTCGAAGGATATGAAACTAACACATATTTAGTATGGGATACTGAATCTTTAGAGGCAATTTTAATAGACCCATCAGTTCCCAACCAAAAACTGAAGGAAGATATAGAAAAAATGAATTTGAAACTTAAATATCTCATAAATACACACGGACATGGAGACCATATAGGTGGAAATGAGTATTTTCAAAAAGAATTTAATTGTTGCTTGTGTATTCATAAAGAAGATGCTGAAATGCTCTTAAACGCAAATCTGAACCTAAGTGCATTAATGAATATGTCCTTGAAATCTCCAAACGCTAGTTTGGTCTTCGATTCAGATACGGCTATAAAACTTGGTGAGATAGATATAAAAATAATCCATACACCCGGTCATACTAAAGGTGGAATAGTGATTTACACGAAACCTTATCTCTTTTCTGGAGATACAATTTTTTATTTAGAAGTAGGCAGAACAGATTTACCGGGTGGCAATATGAAACAACTGATAGAATCAATCAAAACAAAGATATATACGCTACCAGACGATACTATAATTTTGCCTGGACATGGTCTTTCTTCCACAGTAAAAAAAGAAAAATATGAAAATCCTTATGCACGGATAGATTGAGGAAAATGATTTTTTTCACGGACCACTCATCACCTTTCAGATATATTGATATCTTTGAATATTGAGACGATTGCCCCATTATTGATTAAATATGTTTATTAAAAAGCTGATCTCTGATATAAACTCACTTTTGCGTATCCTATATTTTCACCATCTCTTAAGGGGCGATTGAAATTTTCTATTGTCCTGACATATCTTCTTGATTCTTGAGGTGCTACTTCTATTGGTGTGATTCTGTTTGCTATGAGATAATGACCGTCTGTAAATACCTCTATCAGAATATTTTTCCTTCCTGATTGGAAACTTTTGTTTGAAACATCAAAAATAACCTCTACACTAACGGAGGTTGGGTTTTCCAATGAAATGTTGGTAATGAGATAATTCTCTAATTCAACAACTCTCCAGCAAGACCTACCCCAAATTCCCAATATAACTGCAATGAAAAGCGTCATTTTCATAGTAAAAGGTATTCCTCTTTTCTTTTTAAAATCTGTTCTCTCAATTTTAGGCATTGTATAATCCTTTATATTGTTTATAGTTATAATAATTTATTGAAAATCAATTAACTTAGAATATTATTTAGCTCATTTTGTCAAGATTTATTTAAATATTCAAATAAACAATTTGCTTGACAAAATTCTCATTATTATTTTTTTGTCTCATTATACTATCTTGAATAAAATTAATGTAAAAAATATATATGTATATATTGTTTTTATATATATTTATATCTTTTTGTTTAAAGGAGCCTTATTATGATGAAAGTTGAAAAGGATAAAAAGAGAATAAGAGAGTTTTTTAACCTTATAGAGAATGACAAATATGACTTACGGAAGTATAATATGCCTACTTTAGTTTATTTCATCGATGAAAATAAAAAGGTAAAATATTCACTTTGGGAAATGGACTTGTTAAATCGCTTTGGTCTAGAAAATGTAGATGGTTGGGATTATGAAGAAGATATAGCCTTTTGTCCAGACTGGATTGAAGGTGATATTGATGATGATCTAGAAGACGAAGTAGATGAAGATTGAAAAAATCGATTTTATTAGAAAAAAAAATATTTTTATATTTTTTTTATTTTTTTTCTCCTTATTTTTTAAGGAGTTATGAAATGTGTAAAAATAAATCATACCTGATTTTTTATTTTTCTCTTGACATCAGAACTATAGTGTTTTTTTTTGGCACAAAATACGGGGTGTAGCGCAGCCCGGTTAGCGCGCTTGATTTGGGATCAAGAAGTCGGAGGTTCAAATCCTCTCACCCCGACCATGAAATTTGTTTTTAGTATGGGTGCTTAGCTCAGTTGGGAGAGCGCTTGCCTTACAAGCAAGTGGTCAGAGGTTCAAGTCCTCTAGCACCCACCATTTTTTATTCTTATGTTAAACTGAGATTTATACCCACACATTAATTCATTTTTATTATATTTCACAAAATTTATTATTCTATCTCCTCATAATAATATGATTTTTCGATACCTTTAATAAATATTGTCCGGTCATTTATCAATTCTGTAAGTGCTGATTCAAAGAGGATCCGGATTTCGAGGGTGTTCACTGGACTGCGTTCCATTGCGGAGAGATATTTATATTTATCTACAATATCCCAATCAACGCATTTTTGAATTTTCTTTTTGAGTATCAAATCTAACCAAATTCGCATTGCTCTACCATTGCCTTCCATAAAAGGATGGGCTATATTTATTTCTACATACTTTTCTATGATTTCGTCAAAGGAATTTTCTGGCATTTCATCTATTTTCATAAGTATTTCTTTTAAATATAAGGCGCTTGCAAAGCGGAAATAACCTTTAGAGATGTTTTTTGTTCTTATTTCACCTGCAAAATCATATAAGTTTTTAAATAGATAACAATGAATCTGGCATAGACCAATGGTTGTGCCTATTTCGAAAGTGTTTATGATTTCGTTATCAAACAGTAAAAAGGCTCTTTCTTTGCTAATGGTATCTATTTCATTTGATTTCATCTATATCTCACTTAGCATTAGATTTTCCTCTTCCTACATCAATAATTTCATAATATACTAAAGGAATATTTGAAAATATATTTTTAAAGATTTTTTTATTCTAACTTTTATAACTATTTACCCTCAAAAAACTCTTTTATAAGTTGGTCAATAAATTCCCTTTCTTCTATCAAATGATTGATCTGCGATATAACCAAAGCAGCCTCTTCATTTCTGATAGGAGCGGCAATAAAGAGAGGAATTGGGAAAAGGTCTAAATCATAAAAACCGATATTCGTTCTTCCCTCAACCTCTATATCAGATAAATATTTCAATCCCTTGATTTTTTCTTCAATGACAAAGCCAACATCTTGATTTATAAGTCGTTGCATACTTTCTAAGTTGTTATGAGAATAAAAAACAGTAAGCCCTGCTCTTCTCATATCTGGTTCAAAAGGATAACCAGCATGTGAACCTATGATATAGGTTCGTAGATCACCCAATGAGCCAATTTCAAGATAATCATAGATTCTTGTGTTATAAAAGACTTTATGAGTAGATACATATAAAGTGTCAGACAATAGAATTCTATTTGACATATTTCGCGGTCTGATATAAGGAAATATGATAATGTTTTCTTCATCATCAATCCTCTGCATAGCATCTAAACGAGCTACATATTCATATTCAAATACGATTCCCAACCTTTCCATAATGTTTTTCATCAAATGAAAACTGATAGTATCATTGTCACCTTCTATTGCAAAAGGCTCATTAGGTATAAATAATACCTTTGTTGCAAACAAAAATGGGAGACAAAACAGCATAAAAGCAAAAATATAAATTTCTTTCTTCATAACTATACTCCTTTTAAGGCGTAAGCAATACGCCACTACGATTTAAGGCGTAAGCAATACGCCACTACGATTTAAGGCGTAAGCAATACGCCACTACGATTTTTAATAAGTTAAATGCAATGAATTATGTTTTTTCATACATATTAACCTGATCAAATTTTATTATTCGGTTGAGTATGAATATCAATAATTTGATCTTTTTCAAGATATTTTATTGTTTTATACTCTGTAATATTCTTTATTTTTTCGATTTTCTCAGATATACTGTGTATATTTTTAACTATCGTCTGAATAGGTTTTTCAAGAGATTTGTTTTCTTCTGCTTTGTTTAAAAGCATTTCTGAATATCCCAGTATAATTTGGAGAGGCTGATTCAGTTCATGTGAGACAGCGCCTGCCATTTCGACAACACTATTAAGTTTTTCAGCTCGCACTTTTTCTTCATGAGCGTTTTTCAGTTCAGTAATATTCTCACCTACTTTTACAAAATGAGTAATGTTACCTGCTTTATTTTTTATAGGAGCTATCGAGGCTAATTCCCAGAAATTGTCTCCAGATTTTGTCTTGTTATAAAACTCTCCAGTCCATTTTTTCCCTGCTCTTATGGTTTCCCATAAATTTTTATAAAAATCTTCCGAATGATTTCCTGACCGGAATACTTTTGGATAATTACCTATGAGTTCTTCCATTGTGAAACCTGTTATTTCCAGCATTTTAGGATTTGCATATTCTATTTTTGCATGCAAGTCTGTGATAACTATCAAACTCGGATTTTGCTCAACAGCTTGGATGAGTTTGGACAAAAAAAGCTCCTGGTTTTTCCTGTTTATTGCTTGTTGACATGCGATTGGTATCATCTGTATGTATGCTCCATCAAAATCCTTTACTAGAAAGTCATATGCTCCGTTTTTCATGGCATTAACTGCCAATCCTAAATCATTTAAACCGGTGATTATTACTATGGGTATATCGGGATATTTACTGATAAAATCAACACCTACCCCATCTCCTAAAAAATAATCAGTTACTATGACATCTATATCATTTTTTGAGAGAATGCCCACAGCATGGTTAAATGAGTCAGCATAAAGTGCGAGATGCCCTTCGTTTTTTACTATATTTCTTTCTAGAGCCATTCTGTCTACATAGTCGTCTTCAACTATCAATATCGTTTTATTCATTATTTATTCCTTTTGGGATTTTTACTGTATCCCAATATTTGATAACTATTTGTAAATTTTCTACAAAAACATTAAATGAGATTGATTTTGTGATGTATCCATTAACATGATATTTATATGCAGTTCTTATATCTGTTTCATCGCCAGAGGTAGATAAAACTACAATCGGAAAAAATAGATTTTCTCTTTTGGGAGCTAAAACTTGCAATAGTTCCAATCCATTCATTCGATTTGTATTTAGATCAAGAAATAAAATATCCGGAATGTTTATTCCAACACTACCTGTTTTTGAATAGGTTGTTAGTTGTGGATTTTTTCCTTCTAAAAATGTAAAATCTTCAAAATAATTTAAAAATTCTTCACCATTGGTAAAAATAGTTAAACTATGAGCAATATCGAGCTGTTTCATGGCCCTTTTAAACACCATGATATCAATATTGTCGTCCTCTATCAAGAAGATTTTTTTCTCTTTAGTTTGCTTATCCACAAATATTTCTCCATTTTCGATGCACCCAAAACCATAAGTGAGGGTATTTTTTTATATACTCCTCAATCAAAGAATTTATTTCTTTGGTTTTGTCAACTAAAACTTCATTTTTCTGTTTTTTTGCTTCTAAATCCTTTGCTGGAGGGATATTATCGACTCCTTCAGAAATCGAATTTAAAGAACCTTGAAAATCATGGTTTTTAGGGTAATCATTGTCAATTTCTTCACCATTCTGAGACTGAGCCTGCATATTCTTCACTTGCGACACTATAGACAATTCTTTAACTTTTTGTGGATTATTACTTTTCGGAAATCCTATATTTTGTGATTGACCAAAAAACAGAGCATTATGAAAAATTACCTTGTGTTTTCCATTCTCATCACGAACATCAAAGGCGACTATGATTGGAGTATTGAATTTTAAGCCTATCTGAGCCACTGATGTATAAACCATAGTCTTATGTCCCATAAAGTCAATCTCTGTTCCTTGATTTGAAGCATATTGATCAACCAAAAAAGCAACAACTTTGTTTTTATTTAAGGCAGATATAATATTTTTTAACGCATTTTTCATCTCTATGGTCTTGATCCCTGCTAATTGTCTTTTTTGGTCAATATAGGTATTAAAAAGACTATTCCTTTGTTTTTTTACTACCCCATATACTTCTGAATACTCTTTTGCCAATATTTTGGCTCCCATTTCCCAATTACTAAAATGAGCAGAAACTATAATAACTCCACGATTTAGTGATAACGCTTTTTTTACTTCTTCAAAGTTTATCAATTCAATTTTGTCTTGAAAATATTTTTCATTAAATATAAATACCTCTGCAACTGTTATTGCAAGTTCAGAATAAATTTTTTTTGTTAATATCTTTATTTCGATATCCGATTTTTCTGGAAAACAGAGTTTTAACTGTCTTATTATTATCAATTTTCTTATCCCTAATTTGTATCCGAACAGGAAAAAAAGAATTTTTAATAAAAATAATGTGAACATTGTAGGGAAAAATTTCATAATGCTCACTAAAAATAGGAATGAGTAAAATTCTAAATAGTTTTTCAATATTTTGATAAAATCATTTATTTGATGGGAATAAATCATCTTTCACTTTTAAAATTTCTGCTATTGTGTATAGCGATCCTGTTATTACTATCATTTCTTTTATAAACACATCAGCTTTGCTAGTTTCTATTTCATTCGGGGATGAATTTTGTCTTGGAAAAACAGTAGCTAAACATTTTTTTAAAGATTCTATCAAATTATCATCAGCAAAATATTTCGTATTACAAGCTATTGCTACATCTACCTGTTCTTGGATGTCGGCAGCTCTATCTGATGGGTTTTTTGAGATATAAATTGTTTCTGCTACTGAACAGATTTTTTTTATCATTTTATCTAGTTGTTTATCTCTGAGTATAGCTACTAAAAAATGATATTTATAGTCTGGATACATTTCTTTTACAGTTTTTACTAGTGTAGAAACACCTTCATCATTGTGTGCTCCATCTAATATAACTAATGGATTTGAAGATAATACTTGAATTCTGCCTTGCCATTTGACTTTTTTGAGAGCATTTTGCAAAAAAATATTTATACTATCTTCTGAATTATTGTATTTTATGTTTGGAAAGGATACCAAAACCTTTTCTTGGTTATACAGAACAGGATTTATTATATCTAAATAGATAAAAAATGCTGTTAATGCGAGTGCAGCATTTTTTGCTTGATGTTTACCTATAAGGTTTAGCTTTAAAAATTTTTGCGATATATTGTATTTAGGGAAAAAATAGTCAAAAGTAGTCCCTTCTGGAGTTAGTACAACATTTTTTATATAAAAATCCTTTCCGTAAACAAAATACGGTGAATTTATACGCTCTGCTTGTTTAGTGATTACTTTCAACGCAGTTATAGGTAGGTCACCTATTACTACTGGCACATTTTTTTTTATTATCCCTGCTTTCTCAAATGCTATTTTTTCTAATGTATTTCCTAAGGTTTTTGTATGGTCAAATGAAATGGATGTGATAACTGATACTGTAGCATTAAAGGGATTTGTTCCATCTAGTCGCCCACCCAGTCCTACTTCCATAATTGCGCTATCAAGTTTTTTATCTTCAAAGAGTTTGAAAGCAAGAGCGGTAGTTATTTCAAAAAAAGATGCCTCTGTATCGTCAAAATGTTTACAATACCTTCCATACAAAGCCATTAACTCTTCTGAACTGATATCTATACCATTTACCCGAAACCTCTCTGTATAATCTACAAGATGAGGTGATGTATTCAAACCAGTATGGTGACCGTATTCAAGCAATAGACTCTCTGAAATAGCAGCAGTTGAACCTTTTCCATTGGTTCCTGCTATATGGATACCCTTGAGCTTCTTTTCAGGATTTCCCATTTTCTCAAGAATATCATACATTCTTTCCAAACCCAATTTAACATTGGGAGAATGTCGGATATAGATATGTTCTAAAAATCTTTTATAATCCATTTTTTGTTGTTGTGAGTTGTGAGTTGTGAATGAAAAGCACTCACTACGATAACATCAGGACTCACAACACTTATTTTATTTCTCCTATTGCCTATTGCCTATTGCCTTATTCATTAAATAAAACATGGTCCGGATAATCAGCGACATTGAAACATTCGACTGAAACATGCGATGTTTCTGGATCGACAGAAACACTATATTTTCCTTGATAAGGGCATATAATGTGGGCTGTCCTAAGATAACGAGTCCTCGTCAAATCATCGACTGTTCCAACAAATAACTGCTCGCGATCCCTCATATACTGCTCTGCAGCAGCTCTTACTTCTTGCATGTTATTAATGCACTCTTCTGTTTTTTCTCTCGATTGTAAATCAAAAAATTGTGGTAAAGCGAGAACAAACACTAATCCAAGGAAAAAGATCAAAGCTAATACCTTGTAAACACTAAATCCATATTGATTCATTTTCATAAATTACTCCAATAATTACTTTTTTTGTTAAAATAAAAAAAAACTCAATTTTGTCAAGATCTTTTTTTTTCAGCTGATGTTTCTATTTTAGATTTTTGTAATAAAGCATCAATCTATTAATATTTAAATGATTTTTATTTTATATTAATATTTTTTTTATCCCCTTTTTGAACAATCAGGAAAAAACTGTTTTATTTACAAACTACCAGAAATATTATTGAGATTTATAGAGGCTGTTACATAATAGGTATTCCTTGTTATACAACGAAGATATCTGTCATTCTGAACGAAGTGAAAGGTTTTAAGGCTCTTCACTTTGTTCAGAATGACAAAAGGGATCCTATTTTCGTGATATTTAATTGGCACGAATCTTGCCTTATATTATTACATGAAGTAAAAGGTGGTGCAAGATGAAAAAGTTTAAGTTTTCACTTGAAAAAGTGTTGGAAATCAAGGAAGTAGAAGAAAAGATCATTCAAAAAAATCTACTTCTGATACAGCTTGAGATAGCTGAAACTGAGAAAAAAATTATCACTTTGAGGGAAAAAATTTCCTCTGAGAGGGAAAAAATAGGCAGTATGAGTTTGTCTGTCATTAATACTGGTGACATCATGTTGCATTACAAGTATATAGATTGTTTGAACATGGATGTAGAAATATTGTCCGATGTATTGAAAGGTCTAAGACTACAAGAAATCACCATCAAAAATCAATTGATAGAAAAAAGTAAAGAAAAAAAATCTTTGGAGAGGCTCAAAGAGATAAAATACGAAGAATTTAAGAAAGAATATAACAAAACACAAAGACAATTTATCGATGATATCTCAATCCAGAGCCACAGATATAAAGAGGGGATTATTTAAAATGAACAAAGAAGCTATGATATATTTGGTAATTTTTTTGCTGAGTTTACTGATAACAGGCTCATTATTAATGTATTCTTATATGAAAAATTCTCGTTCCTCTGATGTTGTCGACACTTTATTGGTTGAGATTCCCGAAAATATACCTTATGAACAGGATATTTCAGAATCACAACAAGAAGAAACGCGAAGAACCTTTGTCGACCAAGAAGAGGATGATAGAAGAACTTTTTTGAATAGACAAGGTGAGACTAGTCAACAAGGTTTAAGACCTCATGAACAAGAATATGTCAGCCTTGTAGAACAATTGCGGGCATTATTTGGAGGTGGAATGATTGAAGAAGAAGAAGAGGAGGAAGAAGAAGAGGAAATTATTGAAGAAATAGAAGAAGAGATTGAATTACACCCTACTCGTGAAGAAATACTCGAAGTTACAATATCTTCAATGGCTCTGCATTTGGAATCTCAAAGAATGTTGATGTCCAGATATAGAAGAGAAAATGAAAGATTGCGGGAAGCTCTTTTGTCAAGAGATGATGAAATCATAGCACTAAATTATTTGATGGAAACTCTTCGTGAAACAATATCCGGGTTGCAAAATGAAATCATTGTTCTCAGCACTCCTGTAGAAATCGAAGAAGAAATTGAAATAGACATTACTGAGCCAGATTATAGGCAATTGGCAAGGATATTTAACAATATGGATGCCAGTAGAGTCGCTCAAATATTGCAAACTCTGCCGCCTGAAACAGCAATCAATGTTTTAAGGGCAATGAATCAAAGAAGAATACCGCTGGTAATGGCGGCTTTACCCCCAAGGGTAGCTACTCAATACTCACAATTATTATTAAATTGAGGTGAAAAATGTTGATATTTAAATCAGAAATAGCAAGTCAGAAGTCACAAATCAAAAATCAGAAATCAAACAATATAAACAAAGGTATGCAAAATCAAACCTTTAATAAATTGTTTTTAAAATCAACTGGAAGTGTAAATCAGAATAATTTACCCCAGAAAATGTCAATGGAAAATTTGCTTAAAATGATTTCTGAAGATAAATTGGAAGTTTTTATTAACCATGAAAACCAGATGATTAATGTTACAAAATTTTTTAAGTCAAATCTTATGAGTGAAGATTTAGGATTTATGTCTAAAGATTTTGAAAACTCAAATCTCATTGAGAATTTAGGACAGAAAAAGGATGTTTTAGTCAAAATCGACGAAGGGAGTAGAAATGCTTTTGCACAGTTCTCCACTCATAAATCAAATCTTACAAACTATATTTTACAAAAAATCGAAGTGGAAGTAAGTGGTGAACAGAAGAATGGAAAAATTAGTGAGTTGACCCCCCCTACCCCCCCCATAAATGTGGGGGGAAAGTTTTCAGCCATAAATGTGGAGGGAGAGTTATCTGACATAAATGTGGAGGGAGAGTTTTCGGACAAAAATATAGAGGGAGAGTTTTCAGATATAAATCTTGGAGGGGATGGTGAAAAGATAAAGAATACTTTGATTGACAATCAACAAATAGCATCAAACGAGCTGGATATCACTATTGATAATTCAAAAATTGGAATTATGAACCGAAAAATTTCGATTGATGATATGGAAATAGCTATCGACAATCCTGAAACCATGATAGAGACTCCAGAAATAGCTATCGACAATCCTGAAACCATGATAGAGACTCCAGAAATTGCCATCGACAATCCTGAAGCCATGATTGAGAATCCAGAAATAGCTATTGGCAATCCTGAAACCATGATTGAGGATCAAGAAATAGCTATTGTCAATCCTGAAACCATGATTGAGAATCAAGAAATCACTATTGACGATCCTGAAACCATGATAGAGACTCCAGAAATAGCTATCGACAATCCAGAAACCATGATTGAGGATCAAGAAATCACTATTGACAATCCAGAAACCATGATTGAGGATCAAGAAATCACTATTGACAATCCAGAAACCATGATTGAGGATCAAGAAATCACTATCGACAATCCTGAAATTGTGATTGAGAATCAAGACATAGCTATTAATATTGATGAAATCGATATTGAAAATCCTGAAATCCTTGATAACGATATAGAAATGAATAAAATTAATCCAGAGATCAAAGATGAATTTTTGTCTATGATTAGACCTGATATAGTTCAATATCCGAATGGTTCAGAAACTATTATAAAAAATAAAAATGTAGAAGAGATTGAAAATGATATAGACAATGAATACTATCAAAAAATATCTCATAATCAACCTATATTTATCAAATCAACAACCGCTAATATAGAAACTTCAGGTGGGAATTCAGAAATAAAAATCATGAAATCTCAAAATATGAAGATCAGTTCAGAAAATTTAAACAATATTTCTGAATCAAATATTTTAGGGCAAAATACACTATCCCGTAATAATAATCCGCAACCGGTTAGTGAACCAGCTAGGATGTTAAATATTGATCCTCAAATCTTAAGCAATCAACCCAGAATCCAAAAAACTGATCATCAGATTCTATTTCCAAAGTTTCAAACCGTTAATGAAAAACCTAAAACACGAAGCTCAGAGCTAATATTCAAGAAACCGGAATCAATAAAGAGCTATCATGAAACCAGCAATCTGAATATGAAATCAAATTCTACAAATCTTCAATCAAATATTTCAGATTCAATGTCAAAGATTCATAATCAAGACATTAGCAATCAAAATAGTGTTTCTCGTAACCTCAATAAAGGACAAAATGCTGTGTTCAGAAACAATAACCAGCTAACTCAGACACCTAATATTGAAGCAAGCTTGAAAAGTCAGGAGCAGATAGTCTCAAATATAGATTTTAGAGGGGCACCAAGGGGTATAGAATCACAGACAAATATTTTTTCAACTCCTCCTAACAAAGAAAATCAAACAAAAAAAACAATGAGTTTTGAAGTTAATGAACGAGGAAAAAATGGTTTGCAAAATCTTAATAACAGTAAACAAAAATCCAGTGCAATGAAGAACAATAGAGATACTGCTAAAACATATTCACCTCAAATAAAACAACCCAGTTTAGAATCAATTTCTGAAAATACTATCAAAGGAAATATAAACCCCAAAATTGTATATCCCAAGACAGGAGAAAATCAGATAAATCAAGTAAATAATAACCTTGATAATATTATCGATCTAAACGAACAGGGATTACCGCTTCAAAATGTTGTTACTTATTCTATAAACACAAATTTTTCTCAGGAAAACAATGACCAAGTTGAGATGATCCCAACAGTTTCAAAGAAAACTATCAATATAAACAACATTGAAATCGGATCAGACAATGAGGAAAATATTTCCGTTCTAAAATCTGAAGGCAATGAATATAGGGAAAAGGCTTCCATTTTTGATGGTAATTTAGCACAGACTACAACGAAAAAAAACGAAAATATCATTGATAATAGCGGAGAAACAGAGCATTTATCAAATAAAAAGAATCAATTGGCACAGACTTTGCATGTTAATAATGAAAATAAATCAATCGAAGGTGATGAAATGGCAAAAAATAAAAAACATCAAAACATGAAAGTTCAAACAGAAACTACGACCTTTAAACACCAAGATCAAATAGATAGGGAAACAGAAGTATCATCTCTGAATGATGCTTCAAACCTTGAGGTCTCTGATGTTCAGTATGTTCCAAAGGATATTTCTGATATTCACGCTTTCAATAGGACACCTGAAGAGCTATTTAAAACTCACCTTATTAATGAACAACCATTTATCGTAAATTTTAAAAATGAATTTGGACAGGATGTTTTTCAACAAATTGTTATAGAAAAAGAAATTAAGAAGAACGATAACAGATTTGTGAATGTTGACCATAAATTTGAAGGTAGATTTGGCAATGAACAAAGATTTGTGAATCAAGAAAAAATAAATGTTTCTGAGACTGCTACTACTAAAAGTGTTAATTCTGAAGTAAAAAAGTCCGTTGAAACGACTTCAGCTCAGAATGATAACTCAAATAACAACTCGCATAACAATCAAAACAATCAGTCTTTCCAAGATTTTCACAATTCCTTTACCCAAAATGGTGGTCAGGTTCAATATAGTAGCCAGAGTCGAGGAAATTCGGCTATGTTTGATGTATTCAATCAGCAAATTATCTCCAAGGCTCTCGAATTTAGTAAAACACAACAATATGAAGTAAAATCGATGTTTGATGTAATGACATTGAATCTCGGCAAGATAAATGTTCAAATCGAGAAACAGGGAACTACTCTGAGGATTGATTTGAAAGTAGAAACAAAAGATAAAGAGTCAAGTGTGAAGGAAAATGTTCAAGAACTTACCTCACATTTGAAACAATTTGGATTTGAGCAGATCGATGTAAATATCGATTTGGATAGCAATTCAAAAGAAAATTCGCAATCTAGTCAGGAGTCAAGAGACAATAAAAGTACTGTTAATCAGACTGAAAACAGCACTGAACAAAACCAAGAGACTTTTGAAAAAGATAGAAATTTTGGATATAATTCTTTTGAATATACAGCTTAATGGAGGATAAAATGGATATAGCATCAATCGTAGGTATGAACAATAATGCTCAGGCACAAGCTCAAGAAGCTATGACTGGGGATAGATTGATGGGTAAAGATGATTTCTTGAAAATGTTGACAATGCAACTTCGCTATCAAGACCCTCTCAATCCTATGTCAAACGACCAGTTTGCAGCACAATTAGCTCAATTTTCATCTCTCGAAGCTTTGAATAATATTAATGATAATATTCAAACACAGATTTTGATGAATCAGTCCATGAATAACTCATTTATGGTCAATATGATTGGCAAAGATGTCAAATCTTATGGAAATCTCGTAGGCTACGAAGGGGAAAATGTTAATATCGAATTTCAGTTATTTTCTGATGCTCAAAATGTTACTGTGAGAATCTTTGATGATACTGGTAGAGAGGTTGCTGTCCTTAATGATAGCAATATGAGAGTTGGCGATAGAAGCATTACATGGAATGGTATGACTAAAAACGGTACGGAAGCCTCAAAAGAGATTTATAGTTTTACTGTTGAAGCTACAAACCGCGAAGGTCTCACTGTCCCTGTAGAAACTATGAATAATGGTGTCGTTTCTGGTATCACTTATGAAGGTGGTATGCCTTATTTGATAGTCAATGGAGCTTATGTAAATTTAAGGGATATTATCTCTATTAATCAAGGCTCTTAAATCATCAAAACTAATTTGTAATTTAGTTCTAAATACAGACGCATAGAAGTGAAAAAAAAGGTAGTTTACTATCATCATTGAAAAATTGATAGATAGTTTATTGCAAGAAAAAAATATTGGAGATACTATGATTCATAGGATTGTTACCACACCCAATATTCCAATCAATGGTAACGACAGCTTTCCTGTCGTTGATAGAGCAAAAAGTGCTCAAGAACTTGATTCATTAAGACAAAGTAGTTTTATTCAAATATTACAAGATAAACTATCGCCTGATGAAGTTTCGTTTTCTGCACATGCTCTGGTGAGATTGGAACAAAGAAATATTATAGTAGATGAGCAAATCAGAGCACAGCTCGGAAATGCAATCGAAAAAATTGCCCAAAAAGGTGGTAGAGAATCACTGATTATGCTCGATGATATCGCATATTTGGTGAGTATACCAAACAAGACAGTAATCACTGCATTAGAAGCTACAGATTCAAATGTTTTTACAAACATTGATAGCGCTTTACTCTTGAGTTAAGTTTTACTTGTAACTCAATTAGGCTGGACCCGTTAAGGGAAGCCTCCACAGCACTGAATGACAGATGTGCTGAATAAAATATATCTCTTACAGTTAAGTATGAGAACCTTCGTCAGCTAAAATGCTGACACTAAAAAAATCAAATCAAAAATTTTGGAGGAACAAATGTTAAACTCACTTTTTTCAGGAATGACTGGTGTCAAAAATTCACAAGCACAATTGGATGTTATCTCAAATAACATAGCCAATGTAAATACAACAGGATTTAAAGCAAATCGTATTACCTTTGCGGATGCTTTATCAGAAACTATCAGCGGAGCCAGAGGAACTGCTGGCAATTTTACAGGCTCAAACCCTATTCAAATTGGTAGAGGTTCTATGATCTCCAGTGTAGACACTAATTTCAAACAAGGCTCTCTGGATACAACAGGTATTTTTACTGACATTGCTATAAATGGAAAAGGCTTTTTCGTTGTCACAGACGGACTAAATAAATTCTACACTCGCGCTGGTGGTTTCCAGATGACTGATGATGGCTATCTAATGGCTCAAGGCGGAAATTATTATGTTATGGGTAGAACTGCTGATGCAAATGGCGTCCTTCGTTCAACTACTGCTCTCGAAAGAATTTCTTTACCATTTGGAAGAAAAGAACCTGCTAAAGCTACGACTGAAGTAACTATCTATTGTAACCTTGATAAAAACGCTTCAAAAGTTGAAGAATGGCTCGGAAAAGACCAATTAGTAACAGGTGGTAAACCTGCTCAATTGCACACAGACCTTGCTATGATTGACGGAAATAACATCATGCTTGGTGATAAGATTGAAATAACTGGAACTGATAAATTTGGTAACAGAATCCTTGATCACAACCACAGGGTTCATACCTTTACTTATGGTGAAGATGGAACTACAATTCAAGACTTCTTAGATAAAATAAATCTGATTTTCAGAAGCAATGATATGGAAAACGGAGCTACTGTTTCTCTTGACCAAGCAGGCAGATTGAGACTTGAAGCAAATTCAGCTGGTGAAAATGATTTCAGTATCTTTTTAACTCCACTTTCATCTGAAAATAATACTGCAACTACTCATTTTAGATTAGCTTCTACACCATTAGTGGCTATTCAAAACAATAGAGTCAATCAACTAAATGGTGGGGCGGACAATCTTGATTTCCAACCCGGACAATCTATCGATATCACTTATGGAACTGAAACGCAAACCTTCCATTTTGCTACTGGTAATGAAACTCTTCAACAAATTTTAGATTTCATAAATGACAATTTTGTCGGAGCAAATGTTGCTCTGGTACCAGGTGCCGGCGTTGATGAAGTCATGTTCCAAGACATAGAAAATCCAGGTAGAAACATCAGTTTTGCTGCTGTAGGAGCTGCACCAACAGGTCTTAATGGTTCCCCAACTCTTACTTTGACATCTCCTCATGCTCCAGCAACTACTACCACTGACCTTAGACATCTGATGAATACTTCTATCAGCAATGGTAAAACTATTGAGTTTACTGGTAGAAACCCCGATGGGGCTTATGTCAGAGGATCTTTTACTTATGGTAGTTCAGCTGATGGAACAACAATTCAAGATCTCTTGAACACTATAAATAAAGTTTTTTATGGTGTCACCGCGACTCTTTCCCCTGATGGAATGATTACTATGACAAACAACGCTACTGGAGAAAGTTTAAGTTCTATAGAAATTTCAGGAGGTTCTTCTGTTGGTTTCAATATAGATTTTGATACAGATGTCTTTACTTCAAATGATACTCTTGTTGTGGGTGCAACAAACACAATCGCTGATTTAACTAGTTCTATAAATGACTTACGCTCTACGCAAAACACTCCTTATCAAATAGGCGATGTCATCAATATCATGGCTACTCAAATGAATGGTGCTACCCGTCAAGTTAGCTTCACTTTCGGAGAAAGACCTCCTGTTGGAACTGGCGACGGAACTACTCTCGGTGATTTGATTGACAGAATCAACAATAGCAACGAATTCCCTGGTATGAGTGCATCTTTAGTTAATGGACAGATAGTTTTTACTGACAATAGTGCAAATGATTTGCATCATTATACTTCTATCCAACTTGTAAATGGACAAGATACTATTGGTAAAGGTCTTGAAACTAATTTCAATACCAATGCTGGAACAAACAATTCTAGAATTGGCATCCCAGCGTTTACTTCAGTTGTCAATGGTGAAACAGGAAAACATCACTCTGCTATTGATGTTTTTGATAGCTCTGGAAAAATGCACAGACTCGACATCACTTATACACAAGATACAACACCCGGCTCAAACAAATGGACTTGGGAAATCTTGATTGATGAAGGTAAAATTGCTCCTCAATCTGGTGGAAGCGGGTATGTGACTTTCAATGATGATGGTTCTTTGAGAGAATTTAGATATGACAACGGAACACAGCTTCGTTTCAATGTCTTAGGTGCAGAAGAAATGAGAATCGATTTAGACGCTGGTATTCCCGGTTCAACAAGCGGTATGACACATTTTGAATCTCCTTCTACCAATGTCTTGATAGAACAAAATGGTCACACTATGGGTATCTTAAACAATATTAATATTGATGAAGCTGGTGTCATCAGCGGTATTTACTCAAATGGTGTCAGCAAAGCTCTCGCGCAAGTTGCTCTGGCAAATTTTACAAACGAATCCGGGCTTATGAAAGAAGGGAATAATCTCTTTTCTGCAAATGCTTCTTCCGGAAATGGTCTCATTGCTTGGGCTGGAGTAAACAACAAAACTGTCCTTAAATCTGGACATCTTGAAGCTTCTAATGTCGATTTGACTGAAGAATTTTCAAAACTTATCATCTCTCAGAGAGCTTTGGAAGCAAATGCCAAAGTCATCAATACTGCTGATATGGTTTTACAAACTATCATTGATAGATTGAAAAGATAATAAAAATTCCCTCTACTAATACCACAGCTGTAGTAAAGGGATTGGTTCGGTATAGCTGGAAAAATAAAAGGCAGAGTGAGCTACTCTGCCTTTTTTGTGTGCCCGACATGAACATCAGCTTGATGGTGTAAGTCCATTACAGGCTTGGTAGTAGGAACTGTTAGCTTAAGACAAGGGTGTCCATCGTGAGATGGAATCTGAAGGAAGTCGGCGGC
>WRLO01000045.1 GCA_009777575.1 Candidatus Cloacimonadota bacterium | reverse complement strand
ATCTTGTGTTTCAGGCTTTCTTGCAAAGGATGATCAATAGCGGCGGATACATCAACCGCGAATATGCCCTCGGTAACAAAAGAACCGATATCATGATAAAAAGAACCTACAAAAAAAATGGTGTATTCTATACAGAAAAAATTGTGATAGAATTAAAAGTAATCTACGAAAAACAAAAATATGAAACTGTCAGAGCTGAAGCAGTTAAACAAACCGCTGATTATGCAAAGTTTTGCGGTGTTCAGGAAGCTCAAATCATCATCTTTGATAGACATGAAAGCCAAAAATGGATAGCCGATGAACCCAATGAATATGCAGAGTATGATGGGGTGAAGATGGTGATATGGAAATTGGGGACGGGGGTTTGGTAGGGGGATATTTAAATTACAAATTACAATTTACAAATTACAAATAAATTATAAATTACAATTTACAAATTATAAATTACAAATTACAATTTACAAATATATAGAGGACGCAGATTTTTGAGGATTTACGCTGATTTTTTTTGGGAATTTGATTATTGAATATGGAGAATCGTAGTGGCGTATTGCTTACGCCTTGAATGAATCATAGTGGCGTATTGCTTACGCCTTAAATGAATCGTAGTGGCGTATTGCTTACGCCTTAAATGAATCGTAGTGGCGTATTGCTTACGCCTTGAATGAATCGTAGTGGCGTATTGCTTACGGCTTAAATGGAGAATCGTAGTGGCGTATTGCTTACGCCTTGAATGGACAATGAAATATAAATTTATATCAAAATTTCAATTAAGTCTCGCAGAGACGACATTTTATTAACCCTGCACTTCAGTGCAGGGTAAGGCTCACCCCCCACCCAAGTCCCGCAGGGACGACACAACAAGATTTACAAGCGTATTCCCTGCGGGACCGATCAAATTACAAATTCCCTATTCCCTAATCCCTAAACTCATCAATATACCTATACAAAGTCGACCTATGGACGCCCAGTATTTCTGCTATTTCACTCTTCGTGATTTTTTGCTCAAGCATATCTTTTATCAAAACTGCTTTACCTGTTAGCTTTATTGATTTTGATTTTACTCCCTGAGGTCTACCGACATGCACGCCTTCAGCTTTTAACCGAGCCATTGCCTCTTTTGTTCTCTGAGAAATGAGCTGCCTTTCAATCTCAGCAGAAAGTCCAAAGGCAAAAGCAAGCACCTTTGAATTTATGTCGTTGCCAAGACGATAATTGTCTTTGATTGTCCAGACCTGAACACTCTTTTCCATACATACATGAAGTATAGCCATTATCATCAGCAGGTTTCTACCCAGCCGTGATAACTCCGAACAAATCAAAATATCCCCCTTTTCAAGATTGTTTAACAATTCCCCCAGCTTACGCTTCTCTATCTCTTTTTCACCAGAAATAGTCTCCTCAATCCAAACATCAACCTCAATCATACTTTTTTTACAGAACTCACTGATTTCAAATCTTTGGTTTTGAACAGTTTGCCTGTCGGTACTTACACGAATATAACCGTAAATCATAATAATCCTCTTTTTATGTTTTATATCGTATCGGGGAAACTGATTATTCAATTTTTTTTTGTCCACCCTTAAAAAAAGGGTAGTGGAGGATGTAAATTTTGTCTCAAAAAAAGGAACCCTTTGGTGCTACACGGGATTGAGAATTAAGAATTAAGAATTATGAATTAAGAATTAAGAATTAAGAATTAAGAATTGAGAATTAAGGATTAAGAATTGAGAATTAAGAATTAAGAATTAAGAATTAAGAATTATTAAAAGAAATTCAAGATTCCTTAAAAATATCCTGAAAGGATTATCGTTTAATAGAAAAATAAAATAAAAAATAAAAAAGATAGAAGGAGGAAACTATGAATCAGAAAATAGTTTTTCTTGTGAGGATTTTAATGCTCTTTGGTGCGAAATTTACCGAAGAGGTGGACATTGATAAAAAGCCACCATAACCCAAAGATGACCGGGACAACCTGATCAACATCAATGACAGATAGTTAAGCGGAGATTGGCATTACAGATAGCCAATCGGAGATTGGCACGGATAGTCAAGCGGAGATTGGCACACGGAAGCACAGAGGCAAGCTCTGGCACTACGGAAAGCCAAGCGGAGATTGGCATTACGGAACGGATTCATCCGTTCCCTACAAAACATCAAAAACAGGACACAAAAAAGTGTCCCTTAAAAAAAAAGAAAGAGGTAAAACTATGAAAATTGGAAAACCAAATTTTAATAACCACAATCTGAGAAATATTATTATGATATTCTTCGTAATAGTCATCTCATTTGGGTCGACAAACCTGCACGCCGTTTGGGTTAACAACCGTGCAGTTCAACTAACGCAACCAGATGGAACCGTCCTTGATTTACTCATTACGGGTGATGAGTTTCATCGCAGAGTGCACAATGCAGATGGATATACCATTATCCAAGATAGAAACACAGGATACTGGACTTGGGCAATGCTCGAAAATGACAATCTTGTCCCTTCAAGCTACCCCGTTCACCGCTTTTCACCAAGAGACCTTGGTATAGAGCCAGGTATCAACATATCTAATGAAAGATACCGTGAAAGAAGAGCAAGAATGGATGACTCTCAAGCGAGATACAATCCCACTCTCGCAACAGGAACTATTAATAATCTTGTGATTTTAATTGAGTTTCCAGATGTTGGCACTGAGATAAAAATGGAACAAAATATTGCTGATTATGAAGAAGATTTTAATGATAACTCAGCTGGAGCAAATAGTCTCAAGAGTTATTTTAATAGTGCTTCTTATGAAAAGCTTACTGTTGAATCTCATTTTTTCCCTGATCAATCAGGTGCTACAGTTGCCGCAGCAATTACTGCAGATCAAGACAGAGCCTATTACACATTAAATGGTTCTGGTGGTGCAGGTGGTGACATAGCCGAGCAAGAATTACGTCTTCATACATTGTTTAAAGCAGTTATAGAAGATCCAGCAATAAATGCTGCTATCATCGCTAAATTTCCAAATCTTGATGATATCGGTGTTGGTTCAAATGTAGACAGTGTAGTCTTTATTATGGCAGGGGTTCCTGAAATCGATCTAGGCAGCATGCTTTGGCCCCATGAATATGTATTATTCCAAAATAATCCAGCACAGCGACCTACGATAGGCACTAAGACAGTTTTCGGATACAATCTCAATTTTGAAGGTCATGGTACAAACTGGGGTCGTACAGTCGGAGTTTATGCTCATGAATTTGCTCATACACTCGGTGCTCCTGATATGTACACTAACGAAAATGATGATATCGACGCAGTAGGAGAATGGTGTTTAATGGCTCATACTCATGATGATGGTCAATCTATGTCTGCTTATGTCAAATCCAGATTAGGATGGCTAGATTTGACCCCTATAACAGCAACAGATACTGGGATTACAATAAACCATTTAACAAGCTCCACAAACTCAAATGTAGCATATAAAATAGATTCTGTTGGCTCAAGTCCAGCTCAATATTTTGTCATGGAATATCGCAATAAAGATTTTACAACCCCGAGAACTATAGATACTGGCAGAATACCAGGCTCTGGTCTGCTGGTTTATAGAGTCGTAGAATCAGCTGATGGAAACCTTGATGATCAACCTTACGAGCTCTATGTTTATAGACCGGGTGGTTTAATAGATGACGATGGAGATATAGAAGATGCCCATTTCTCACTTGGTGTAAGTCGCACAGAAATAAACGATACAACAGATCCAGCCTCATTTATCTATACAAATGCAGCAGGCACGACCTCCGGACACGGTGGATTAGATATCTCAAATATTGGCGCTGCCACTGATAATACAATAACATTCGATGTTACTATTCAGTCACCAAATCCTCCACCGACTGCCCTTACAGCAACAGAAGATGGCTCCAATAATGTAAGTTTATCATGGACTGCTCCTGCATCTGCTAATTTGGAAGGTTTTAGAGTTTTTAGTGGAGAAACCAACACTGGGCCATGGACTCGAATCCATCAAACTTCAAGCCCTACAACCACCACATTTCAAGTAATAGGCTTAGTAGACGGCACATACCATTTTCATGTTACTGCTCGTTATGCAGGAGATACAGAATCAGCTCCATCAAATGTAGCAACTATATCTTTAAGTAACGGCATCATAGCAAACCCACCACAAAATTTGACAGGAACACCTGCACCATCGCAAGTAAATCTGACTTGGGATGCTCCTGATGCTTCAACACTTACCTTGGGATATTACAGAATTTATCGCAGCACATCCGCAGCTGGACCATGGACTCCAATCCATCAAACTCCCAACTCAACTTACAGATCATATCAAGATAACCCTCTTTTAAATGGAACTTATCATTATCATGTTATAGCTATATACACAGGAATTATAATTTCAGAATCACTTCCATCAAGTAGTATATCAGTAACCGTAACGGTTCAAAGCAGCAGTAATGAGGGCGGAATCACTATACTAGCTCTCAAAGACCCAGCAGCAGGTAACTCTACGGTAGCAACAGTAATGCCAGTATTAAGCTGGACTCACACTGACAATTGGGATGGAGCACCTGAAGATGCATTAATCTTACCATCTGGACCAGAATCGTTTTATGAGGTTCGATTGAGTAAAGACGCAAACTTTACCAATCCTATAATAGTCCGAGTAGGACACGGAGATTCAAGCGTACCACCAAAAACAATTCAGATACCATTGGATAAAGCTTTGGATTATGACTCTACCTATTTTTGGCGTGTGCATCAGTTTAATGGATACAAAGAAACCATAGATGGTGTACCCCACTATCATGAATTAATGGACCCCTCAAACATATCTTCTTTTGCTACTCCCAAAATGTCGGTCTATCCTATCTTAGAATTGGTAGCACCCGGAACTACTGGAAACTATTTTATACAGTTTTCTGACACAAACAATTTCACCAACACATCTCCAACAGTTGTTGACACTGGTAGTGCTACTCCTTTTTATCAGTATCCTGATGTTTTGAGCTACAACACTACCTACTACTACAGAGTTCGTAGAGGTCCCACAGGAGCTTGGCAGCCTGTCCAGACTATCACTACAAAACCTCTGACTGTATTGCAGGAAAAATACGAAAGGAATTCAATAACACTAAATCTCAATGACTCTATCAAGGTAAATGATATTATCACATACACAGCTATCACAGACGAGATTGAGGATTTATCGACAAACAACATCAATGCCGATTTCTTTGTCCGCTCTTCTATTTCTGACGCTTGGCGTGATTCAGTCCATGAAAATTTGAAATTTCAAGCTCCTGACTCAGATGGCAGAGTATCTCTTGTAGCAAATTTCAATGTCATAGCTCGCAAAGAAGAAACAGCAGCTGTCAATGAAATCAAAATCACCAACCATGAAACCATCACTTTCAATTTCCAATACGGAAATGAGTTTTTCTTGTCTTCGGATATGGAAAGGAAAAATATTGATGAATTTGAAGTCTATACAGTTAGTTTTGGAAACAATCCTGCAGGCTCAGACATATCAGCCACTCAGCTAAATCTTTTCCTACAGTTTACTACTGATGATACACCTGCAATAGGCTCCTCTCAAAAAATATTCATCCAAAACATGGACAACCCTGATGACATTTTGGTAAGGTATGCTTATGTGCTTGCTGAAGCTCCCAATGTTTATAGGTATACACTCACTAGAAATGATATATGGAATTTTTATGATTTGACCGACCCAAATAAAATAAACCAAAACCGTCCCATCCGTATCAGCATCTATCCTGCTGACCCACAAGGTGAAGATGCAGATGGAAAACCAATATACATCCCTGCTCGTGACTATATGTGGTACAATCATCCGCTACCATCGACTATCACTATAGCTGGCACGGCGCAGTTTAACAATCCAAATGGCAATCCCCCTGATAATCTCGAACACAAATGGAATGAAGAGATCTTAGTCATGGGACTTTCTACACTCTGGACGCGTATAGTTTCTGACACTGACCAAGTAGGATTTCTACTTCAAGGCACTGGTGCTACACCTCCATCTATTACTATCGCAAACTACACCGACCCAACTACAAATACCATATATGCCAAAGTCGGAGACAAGGTGAGAGCTGTCCAAATCAATAGTACAGGTAATGAGCTTGCCTCGACTACTATCATAGCTCAAGGGCTTTCAATCCCATTTAGCATAGTCCAGCCGGGAAATATGACCCTCGACTCTCCTATCTTTCTTAGATTTGAATGGTCGGATGCTTTGGCATCATTGAGAAATTATGATGACACTCCTCACTATCTATTTGAGATAGCAAATAACACTGACTTTACACCTAATAATCCTGATGATTCTGATGATACTAACTGGCTATGGTCTCACCAAACTAGAGAGTATTTTGTTTATCTACCACAAGACTTAGTTTTGGGTGAACATTACTATTGGCGTGTCAGAGCTTTTGATGGTTCTGATTACCACGATCCAAATCAGTACATTGGGGGGATATCATATTACGCTCTGACTACTATGAATCTCTCGTCAGGAAGTACTCTCATCATCTCAGGCACTATAGCTGGCAATAGAGAGTTTAATCCAGAAAATGATGTAGAATATCTTTTCCAAAACAACGCAACAATAGGACCAAACGCTACTCTGACTATACCACCAGGGACAGAAGTCAAAATTGCTCCTGGTGAAAGCCTCACAATTTTGGGAAATATCGTGGTCAATGGCTACCCTGAGAATGTTACCTTCAAATCATCAAACGATGACATCCCTTGGGGTGGTCTTATCTTTGCAGGTGATGGAGCAAATAGAGAGCCACTTGTAGTGGATGCAGACTACAAGTATGTATCTGGCGGCACTTATATAAATGGATTGGTTCTTTCAAACGCTCTCAATCCTATCACATATCTTGATGGAGCCAATTTTGATGTTTATATCGAAAATAGTAAGTTTATCGACAATGCAAATGGTATTCAAATCAGTGAAGGCTCATACATCAGAAATACAGAATTTGAAGATTTCAAGATAAATGGCACAAGTAATGACTCAAGAAATAATTCAAGAAATGACTTATTTGGTATTCAGGGTGGCTATTATTTCTTTGATGTTACTATCGATGGTGAAAAGGCTACAGATAAGTTTGCTGGAGACGGTATCATCACTACTAGAGCAGACGCTATCGTTCTCGAGTCTACCATAAAAAACATCCTCGGTAATGGTATCTTTATCGATGCTGAGACAGGCACAGCCCTCATCCAGCACAATACTATCCAAGGCACAGGAACAGACGCTAATAACATAGCTATCAAAGCTGTCCAGGGTGCTACTCTGACAAATAATAAAATCGGAAACGTTGGAGGAATGCCAGGTGAGGCTGGTGAAAAACTCCGCAACACAGGCTTTGCTATCATCAATGGCTCACTGATTGACAAAAATATAATAGCCCAAAATGGAAACGGTGCTATCCTTGCCGATGTAGACGCAGTCGTTACAAACAACAAAATATCAGACAATCAAGGCTACGGCATAGTAAATGGTGTCAGTATCCAAAACAACATCATAGAAAACTCTGCCACTGCCATCATAGGTTTTAGAGTAGGAAATGCTATCCTTGCCGACCCCAACGCCAATGTCTCAAACAATACAATCACCAATCACACTGGCTACGGTATCCGTAACGGTGCCTTTATCACAGACAACACTATAATTATCGCACCATCATCAGTAACTCCAGACCCTGCTAATCCAGTAGAAAATCAATCTGCTATCTGGGCTACTGCTGGTGTAGATGCTCTGATTGAAAACAATATCATCACCAATCCAGTAGGCTTTGGTATCAGAAACGGAACTGCAATCATTTCCAATGAAATCACAGGTCTCTTGTCTCATACTGCCATAGGTTCCTTTGGTATAGATGCTGAGCTGAATGCTACTGTCCAAAACAACATCATAAAAGACATGCAGAGTTTCTCTATCCAAAACGGTGCCTTTATCCATCAAAACACTATCACAAACGGCTTTGATGGTATCATTGCACAGCCTGAGTCTATTGTCATTGAAAACACTTTGACTAAAACTATCACTAATATCCAGCCCGGCTTTGCTATCAGAGGTGGTTTACAGATAAATCTAAACACTGTCGAGGGATTTTATCTTTCTGGCACTGCACTCAATCATATCATTTCCTCACAGCTTATGACAGAGTTTATAGAAAATAAAATCGAAGAAAACCAGTCCATAGATGGCTCTATCTTTTATGTCTTTAGACCACAGGGAGATACTACTCCACTCACTATCTCTGGCAATACTTTTACCAACAATGTTTACTCAGACAATACTTTGAGAGTGAGTAGCTTTGATCTCACCATCACTGACAACATTATCGAAAATGATGTAAGCTTTATTAATGATGACGAAATAGAAGGTGGTGGTTTACATCCAAGCTACACCAATGCTCCTGACACCTTTGGAACTGCTATCTATCTCTATCTACACCCATCTAATACTCTCATGGAGCGTAACGAAGTAGTCGGTCATAGAGGTAATATCTACGGTGCTGCTCTCTATATAGACTCTCCAAACGCTACAAACAAAATCGTCATCCAAGAGAAAAATACTTTCTCAAACAACCATGCCTACGGCGAAGGTGGTCGCGGCTCAGCTATCTATCATAGAGCGGGAACTGTATACCTCGGACCAGAAAACGGAGATAATCCTAATAACAAAAACATCTTTGGTAATACAATCACTTACAATAGTGTAGTAAAAATAGAGGGTCCAAATGATGCTAATGAATGGGAAGACAGCGAGCTTTTCTTTGGCTCTGCTATCCATACTATCAATAGCCTTGGGCAAAACCCTGCTGGTCAAATGTGGATTTATAGAAATATTATCTCTGCAAATAGTGGAAACTGGGCTATCTGGGGTGCTCCAATGGCTATTGAATACAACAATATCTACAACAATACTTTAAACGGTAAAGATGAGCTCTATAGCCATATGATCATCGAATCAAGAAATCCACAATACAACAACCAATCAAGACATTTCAGATATATACACAATCAGCAGTTCAACTTTGTAAAATACAATTTCTGGGGTTCACGCTCAGACATGGGACAGATAAACCCATCTATCTATCACCAAGACAATGATGCTACCCTGGGTAGGGTTACCTATCAGCCGATTGAGTCTGGACCTTATGAATGGACACCAGGTATTGTAGACCATATCACTGAACTGTATGTGAAAGGAGTGAATGAAAATGCTCCGAGACCTACTGATCCACAAGACCCTGATTATGATGAAAAACTTGAAAAATTTGAAGAATACATAAAAATCTCCTCCAATCTGACTTTCTTGATCACTGGTGAAATACTTTATGTGGTTGTAGCTGCAGAAGATAACAACAAATACTCAAGAGACTTTACACAAGTTACCATTATGAACGAAACATCAGGGCAATATATCCTGCCACTACTACTCGAAGTGAAAAATGGTGAGGACCTCCATGGAAAAGAATTCTATTATGTAGCTTTCATGCTTACAAAAGATGGTGAATACAACATAAACAAAAATTTGCTACCTGCAGAAGATGGCGATAGAATCAGAATAGAAGCCTCCAATGGAAGAACAGAGTATTATTATGCCAGAAATGATAAGAAGATAACTGTCTACCCCAATGTAGGAACTTATCTTTTTGGAGAGCTGCAGGATAATGACTCTCTTGAAAAAAGGTTTATCTTTACTAATGAGCTGAAATATGATGTGAAGCTACTTGGAGATCCTTATGCTCCTAAACCTACACTACTTGCACCTGTAAACCCTGCTATCGAAATCACTGGAGCTGATGCTGCTATGTTTGAAATAGTAAACTGGGAATACATACCTCATCAAGGTAGTATCATACCAGATGGAGCATCCTTTGAGGTAGTTGTCAGATACAAACCAACTTCAGGCGGTATAGCAAGCCATACAGCTCGGCTAGATATTAATTTCCAAGATATGTCTCGGACTACTGATACAGATAGATATATTATCCTAAAAGGAACTGAAACAGACCTTTACAAACCGCCCCCAGAATATAATCCTCATCTTTATTTTGGTCCAATGTTTGGAACTCAAATGAACCAAACAGTCATAGAGGCAAGGATATATATACTAGATGAACAAGGATACAGAACTCCACCTGTGAACTCATGGGTCGGTGTATTCAGAAATCCCACTGCTGGTGGTGAGGATAAAGTCGAAGAGCTACGCGGACTTGAAAGGATAAATAACACAAACGGACAGGCTACTATTGAGATTCATACTCATGAAGAAATTGATGTCTATTTCAAGATACTTGAGCCGCATCCTACATCAGGACAACCTATGATATGGGAAACTCCGCTCTGGAACAATATGAGAATAAGGCCACAGATTACTCATCACAATGTCCCCGTGATAGGAACAGCTCCTGTAGATGTCAGCGGTATTGTCTGGGATATAGATGATAATGAGGATCCTAGCGAAGCTACTGACTTGGAAGATGTACCAGGTATTCCTGGTGTAATAGTCAGAAACCTGCACGAATGGAGAGATAGATATCAAAGTCCTGGAGACCATTTACCCATTGAGCTTGATTATAAATATGTTACAGATGCGAGAGGTAGATATTTCTTTAGGTCATGGATAAATCAGAGACTTATCTTGATACCAGAAAATGATGGCTATGATTTTGAGGCAAGTGTAATTCAAACTCACGAAAATGGCTCTGATCCAGAAGTCCTTAGGAATACTAAATCGATTGACTATCCTTATTTTGGCACAATTTCTACTATACAATCCGTATATCTAAATGCTCTCATGAATTATAAGGGGAATTTTGAATCGATTTTCCCTTATGATGAAACCCCCCATAGTGATCTAATGCATCCAGTCAGTTTCCAAATGGGAGATGTGATAAGATTTCTACCCAATCAGCCTATTAATTCACCTGACCCTAACTTAGTTTTCTTTAAAACTACTGGAAGTGATTACGACTACAACAACCATTTCAGGGGAACGAGAAAAATGTATCCCATTGCAGGCAGGATAAATGTTGCGACTGGATTTCCTTTTGCGAATGCTCCATTTACTCTCGCTGGTGAAGCCATGATGACCGATGAATACGGCTATTTTTATACTCTCAAACAGCATGGGTATGAAATCAAAGATCTCATAATCGTGATAGAAAATGATGACCTCGCTATCTCAACCTACGGTGATATACAGTTTAGACCAGATGATGCTACTTATCCGGATGGAGTAAATCTGAAACCTACTACTACTCATCCAAACGGTAAAGTAGAAAGTATGTTTATAGCTCAAGAGATTAATCTCTACAAAGAAAATGAGATACAACGAACTCAAAACATCCTACTGGAAGATGGCTGGAATGTGATATCCTTTAATGTGGACTTTACAGAATATTTCGGTGGAAACCATGTTAGCAAAGTCTTTGGCATAGATAATCAATATCTAGCTAGTGATATTGATACAAAAGCTACAACTAACAGAATTGAGGAAGTCAGGACTACGACTCAAGGCTGGACTCATGATGCTGCAGTAATTTCTGGACAATTGCCAGTCGTATATGTGCGTCCAGCATCGGAAAATGACCCTACATCACATGGTGCATACAATGTTTTTGTAAATACAAACGAACCTATTGTGCTCCGGGTAACAGGAAATCCTATCTTTGCTCATGAGCTATCACTAGTAGGAGTCAAGCCTGAAACATCAGGCTGGAATCTAGTCGGCTATGTCCCTGGTAAACCAGGTCAGACAAGAGCTGTCGTAAGAAATAATCCAGGTATCGGGCTCATTACCAATCCTACAGAGACATATTTCTACAATGACAATCCGATAGGTGCCTCTACTATGAGATACATGAGACCTGGTCTTGGATACTGGATGGCAGCAGATTGGACAGCACCCCGAAATACTGAGCATAAATACGATAATAGGCATTATAATAATGTGCTGGATAGGTTTATGATAGTCCCATCTGATGGTCCAAATTCAAATCAACCCTACAGAAAAACTCACTTAATTGGTGTTATAGATGATGAGTATTTAGGATTTCCTATTGCTGTAAATGATCTAAATGGAGTTATTGAAGAAGGGAAAACATACAAGATACACAGCAACAATAACGATATTGCAATTCCTGATTTGAAAGCTCACGGTGCGATAACAGGTCTTGTGGGAGAAATCTTTACAGCAATAAAGGATAGCGGTAGCCCAATATCTGATGTAGAAGTTCGTAACATTCTTGGTCCAAAGCTGATAGAGATAGACATACCTCTTCTTGGAGATGCTGATGGTCAATTAGCTTTACCAATCTTCATTAATGATAAAGTCAAATCTGATATGGTTTTTCAAAAGGTTTATACAGAGGCTGAATATAAAGCTGCTTATGAAACATTTGATGACCCTACTGGAGACACTGGTTGGTTCTATTTTCTTGATAAACTCCTTAAAACAGGAACTACATTATCAACCTTTACAAACTGGGTAAGAGATAACAATTATTACATTGTTCTCTCAAATCAAACTCTAGAGCAAGCAACAGATGATCCTTATGATATTCATCCTAATCAAGAGAATGCTCATATCGTAGTATATGAGGTGAGATTTACTGATGTTGATGGTAAAGATGAACATGATTCTAACTTACATACTGTAGGTTTAAAAATAGGTGATAAGTATTATTGGGGAGTTCATAATGGTAATGTAGATAATGAGTTTATCATTGCAATACCTGACAATGAATTCCCAGTAGTTGATGCTTTATTCTACTTCCATATTGATGGCTCAAGAATGTATGTTGAAGATAAGCCAAACTACCCAAATTTAGGAGTTGACGATTTAAAGGTTTCAGGTGAGTATAAGATTAATCTACCAAATGATACATCTTATAAATGGAAACAAGATTTATGGGTTGCACAAGCACAATACCCTTTCGGAGCAATAGAAAGACCAGAAAAATACAATGTCCATTTTATCAAACTCCCATCAACAGACTTTAGCTTTGAGCATGAGGAGCCTACTCGCAGTATGCCATCTATACCTACGATAGAAGCTCCTATCGCAAGTAGGTCATCCAGCTCAAGTGAAACAATAGACGAGAGAGGCAAAAATCCTTATGGTAATGTCTTTGTTTATCCCAATAGCCATCTTTTCCTCACTCGTATTACAGATGCAGGCTTTGCCATCAATCCAGAGAATACGATGGTAGCCTTTGTAGGAGATGAACTGAGAGCAAAAGCTCGTGTCGTGAACTATAACGGAAACTCTTACTCAATTCTCGTGGTCAATAGTATCGAGATGGATGAGGAAATCACCTTTGGTATCTATCTTAACAATGTCTTTAAGGTCTTTGAAGAAACTGCCTTTACTATCCCTGGTGGAACTACCGGTAGTATGGCAAATCCTTTTGTCCTGAGATATGATAGGACTTTAAGTGAGGACAATCCAGTCGAGATTCCATTCATCAACGAGCTTCAGAGTAATTATCCAAATCCTTTCAATCCATCAACGAATATCAGATTTAGCTTGAAAGAAGACCAGCATGCAAGTATCGTGATCTACAATGTGAGAGGTCAGAGAGTAGTGACTTTAGTCGACGAAATCCTCGAAAAAGGACATCATCATCTGATCTGGGAAGGCGTGGATACTTATGGCAGACAGGTCGGCTCTGGAGTATATTTCATCAGAATGCAGACAGATGGGTATACAAAGGTGAATAGAGCAGTGATGCTGAAATAATGGAGAATGGAGAATTGTAGTGGCTTATCGCATAAGCCAAATCGATAAATCAAAATGATCCTTTAAAAATGAGAGGGGGCTTCGGCTCCCTCTTTTTGTTTTGGGGGGGTAACCACAGAGGACACGGAGAGCACGGAGGATTTTAACACAGAGAAGACAGAGAAGACACAGAGAGCACAGAGAAAGAGTTCTCTGTGTTCTCTGTGACTTCTCTTAAAATCTCTGTGTTAAAAGAAAAAAAACTCAAAAACTCTGTGTTAAAAAAAAGCTCAAAATCTCTATGGTAAAAAACAATTGACAAAAAACAAGGCATAAAAATAATTGTTTTAAGAATAATATAGAGGTGTAAATGCATTATAAAATAAACAGAAAAAATGACTATGCTTTCAAACATATATTTGGTCATGAAGATCACAAAGATATTTTAGCAAGGTTTTTGTCAGTAATATTAGATCAGACCATAGAGGCAGATGAGCTTACATTGGTTAAAACAGATATGAGCGGAGATTTTTTATCAGATAAAGGCTCTGTCTTGGACATCCAGGTAAAACGAAGTAAACACCACGAAAAAATGAATATTGAGATGCAACAAGCATATTCAGGAAATATATACAAAAGAGTTTTATATTACTGGGCAAAATCATTTTCAGGGGAATTAAAAAAAGGTCAAGACTATGAAGAATTACCTAAACAGATTAGTATATTAATTGCTGATTTTAATCTTTTTACATGGCAAGACCCTTTAAAATTTCATGGAAAATTTAAATTGAGAGATTTGGTAGAAGAGCAAATATTCTGTGATTCGCTGGAAATACATGTGCTGGAATTACCAAAACTAAGGAAAAATCAATTAAAATTGGACGCATTAAAATGCTGGTTACTATATTTGGATAATATGGAGGGAGAAATAATGGAACAAATAGTTAAACAAGAACCCTTGATAGAAAGGGCAATGACTATCGAAGAAGCCTTTCTTTTAGCAGAAGAGGAAAGGTATAATTATGAATTACGCGAAAAAGGTAGAGCAGATTATGACAGTGCTATGTCGTGGAGTTTGAAACAGGGGAGGCAAGAGGGTATACAGCAGGGTATACAGCAGGGTTTACAGCAGGGTAGGCAAATTCGAGAAAAGGAAATGGCTCGCAAAATGCTAAAAAAAAACATGAGTCTTGAGGATATATATGATGTTACAGGATTGACACCAGAGGAAATAAAAAAACTTTAAAGATACAGAAGAAATGGAGAATGGAAAATGATCCTTTAGAAATGTGAGGGGGCTTCGGCTCCCTCTTTTTGTTTTGGGGTGTAACCACAGAGGACACGGAGAGCACGGAGGATTTGAGTTTTTTTTTCTTTTTTAACACAGAGGATTTTAGAGGACACTGAGTTCACAGAGTATGTATGATAATTTATTTATCAATTAAATACATCCTCTGTGTGCTCTCGGTTCAAGAGATATGATGCTACGCCGAATAGCTCGCAGAATTACGATCTACCTGTGTTAAAAAAAAGCTCAAAATCTCTATAGTAAAAAACAATTGACAAAAAACAAGGCATAAAAATAATTGTTTAAGAATAATATAGAGGTGTAAATGCATTATAAAATAAACAGAAAAAACGACTATGCTTTCAAACATATATTTGGTCATGAAGATCACAAAGACATTTTAGCAAGGTTTTTGTCAGTAATATTAGATCAGACCATAGAGGAAGACGAGCTTACATTGGTTAAAACAGATATGAGCGGAGATTTTTTATCAGATAAAGGCTCTGTCTTGGACATCCAGGTAAAACGAAGTGAACACCACGAAAAAATGAATATTGAGATGCAACAAGCATATTCAGGAAATATATACAAAAGAGTTTTATATTACTGGGCAAAATCATTTTCAGGGGAATTAAAAAAAGGTCAAGACTATGAAGAATTACCTAAACAGATTAGTATATTAATTGCTGATTTTAATCTTTTTACATGGCAAGACCCTTTAAAATTTCATGGAAAATTTAAATTGAGAGATTTGGTAGAAGAGCAAATATTCTGTGATGCTCTAGAAATTCATGTACTGGAATTACCAAAATTACGAAAAAATCAATTAAAATTAGACGCATTAAAATGCTGGTTACTATATTTGGATAATATGGAGGGAGAAATAATGGAACAAATAGTTAAACAAGAACCTTTGATAGAACGGGCAATGACTATCGAAGAAGCCTTTCTTTTAGCAGAAGAGGAAAGGTATAATTATGAGTTACGCGAAAAAGGTAGAGCAGATTATGACAGTGCTATGTCCTGGAGTATGAAACAGGGGAGGCAAGAGGGTATGCAGCAGGGTTTACAGCAGGGTATACAGAAGGGTATACAGAAGGGTAGGCGAGAGGGTAGGCGAGAGGGTAGGCAAATTCGAGAAAAGGAAATGGCTCGCAAAATGTTGGATATAAATATGAGATTGGAAGATATTGTCAAAGTTACAGGATTGACACCAGAGGAAATAAAAAAACTTTAAAGATACAGAAGAAATGGAGAATGGAAAATGATCCTTTAGAAACGAGAGGGGGCTTCGGTTCCCTCTTTTTGTTTCTTTACCACAGAGGACACGGAGAGCACGGAGGATTTGAGTTTTTTTTCTTTTTAACACAGAGGATTTGAGAGGACACTGAGTTCACAGAGTATGTATGATAATTTATTTATTAAATACATCCTCTGTGTGCTCTGTACCTTCTCTCAAAAACTCTGTGTTAAAAAAACAAAAACTCTTTGTAAAAAACTACTTGACAAAAAAACCTGTATAAAATACTTTGCTTTGTGGAGGATGTCGTACTGATAAATGCTCCCTCTCAGAAAAGTTTAAAATGCCAATTTCGTACCGTCATACGACCCGAATGACAAAATAGAATAAATATAACGCATTAAACATTAATATGTTATATATTATTTTCATTCTGAGCATATGACGATACGAATCATCGATTTTCTTAAAATAAGGTTCTCAGACTGCGGTCATTTTTAGTTAGGGTTAATGGGTCAATTTTCATGTTAATCCTTTGCTATATATCCACCCTCAATGAGTATCATTTTAGCATCACTATGTTTTTTCTCATTGACGAGGACGACAGGTCCTGTGCAACCCATACCACTTTCTGCATAAACACCTTTGGATTTAAGTAAAATGACAGCATTTTCAAGGTCAAAAATCTCTATACCAGTTATTTCTTCAGTAACTATTTCTTTATCAGGTGTTTTGATGTCGTGTGAGGTAGAAATCGTCTTTTCAGGGGCTAGAGAGGTTAAAATGCTCTGCAGTCCAGCATTATTTGCTTTTTGATATTCTTCTTGATTGATTTTAAGGACATCACCTTTTGCGAGTGTGGCAGCATATAATAGGGCATTTGCTATTACGGGAGAGCCTGATGCGCGCGATAAAATCAGAACAAGTCTTTTACAACCCTCACCTATACCTGGTCCGTAACCATAACCTGTAGCTTCATAATTTCCGCCAGTAGCGTAAGCAGAGAATAGTTTCATGAGGATATTTCCAGTTAGAGTGTCAGTAACCATCACATCAAAGTTAGGATTGAGGAGATCATTGCCTCGCATGACAGAGCCTCCATCAGCTCTATTTGACAGAGCGAGGTTTATTTTGTAGCCTTTTTTGGAAAGCTCGTTTAAAGCTCTTTCTACTGCTCTGGCACCGTCGAGATTGAGTATGCCTACCGTAGGTTCTTCTATACCCATAGCTTTGGCAGTAATTATACCATTGATAGTGTTTTTTACCATAGCATTTACTCTGTCAGTGTCTGATGTGCCAGTGGTAGTAGCTAAAAAGAGTTCTTTTCCAAGAGCAGGGGTTATGATTTTGCCAACTGTAGAAACTCCAATAGGGAAATTGTAGTGCATGGTTACGCAGCCTTTTATGTAGCCGTTATCGAGAAGCTCTTCCATTTTTGAATACATCAGCTTTTCGTCTGGGACATCAATCCATTCTATGTCTTTTAGAGTTAGAGTAGAAATTTTAGGTCCTATCAGCACTACATCAAAGTTTCCCATTTTAGATGCTATCTCAGCACCTTTGATGATGTTTTCTACTCCATGCTCGCTCCCGAGGGTAGTTACGGCGACTTTGATTTTGGCAGGTATGTTTTTTTCGCATTGATTTTCAACAGCAGGGATGCTGTTGCTACTATTGTTTCTTTCGAGGACAATGGATACACCATCAAAGAGGTTGGTCATTCTACCGAGAAAGAGACTACCTTTACCTACTATCATGACTCTGTTTAGCTCACCATCGGTCAAATCTTTGATAGCAAAGCCTAAATAGGGTGCACCAGAGGGTATATGTCCTTGAGTAGGTGCCCAGCCAGACATACCGTGTTTTTCAATGAAATTTGGAATATCATTTCTTTCTATCTGTTGTTTCATGACAGCGAGAGCAGCTATCATTTTATAGTTTGCTTCTGGGACATCGCCTGCTCCAGCAGGTTTTGTGATGTCGGGGTTTTGCATTTCCACAGAAAACTTGTCTATGTCAGTTATTTTGAGACCACCTTTTGCAAGTGGGTTTGCAACAAGAGCTGTCATAACTGCTTGCGGAGAAGAACCCGTGCCGACATCGTGTTTTCCTACGAGGTCTGTATTAAAAATAGGAGAATTAAAATCATTTTCGCTGATAAGAGCAGCAAATCCACCAATCACATCTTCGAGGATAGGTAATCCTTTTTTTATATGGTCTTTGCCATTCATACCAAGCTTTGCAGTAGCTCCCCCTGCTAAGACGGCAACATTTTTAAAAGTTCCAGCTTTAACGAGAGAAGCAGCTAAAATCAAAGCATGAGCAGGAGCAGCACAAAAGCCTCTTGTGTCCGAACCAGTAGCATTGACAGCTCCAGAAATTTCTGCTATCGACTTGGCAAAATTTCCACCACCGCGTTGATTCATATCACCACAAGCCTCTTCAGAGCATTCAATGACATAGTCAACGGTGGATAAATCAATGTTGTTTTTTAAAGCAAGATTATTCAGGGCTAAGACACCTGATGCTTTAGAAACAAGGTTTTCAAAAATGACATGTGAGTTGAGATTTACATCAATGTCATGAGCTCTTTTTACACAACCTACAAGCTGTTTATTATGATAGATAGGCTCTGGATGTTGAGTGTCTATTATGCTTTGAATTTCTGAAAGCTCAACACCATTGCCAATTTTATTTTCAAGACCTTTAAGCGCTGGATGTTGTGCAATTTTTGGGGTTATTTCTGCTACAAACCCTTTTTCGAGTAGGACTAGATCAAAAGAGTCAACTATCTTTAAAAGTGCAATAAATTCTTCTTGGGGCATAATTTCGCCCATTGGACCAAAACGGTGAGCATCTTTTACTTCTTTATCATACCAAGGAAACTCAATCGTTTTTAATTCTGCAGGTGTAATTTTCCCAATATAAGTTTGATTTGGTGGATATGAAACTACTTTCTCAAAGGGTCTGAGATACTCGTCTATCTTTTTTAGATATTCGGAGTCTGGATTGACTATTTTTTCAGTAGTTTGCGTAGAACCATTTTGCACCATATCAGGTGCATGGACAAGCACATAAGCAGTGCTTTTTAAAACAGGTTGTGTCATAGTATACCTCGATAGATTATTTTATGTTATTAATATAAAAGTTTTATTATTCAGATCGCACTCTGTTGCCTTGAACATAGTGAAAGGTCTAAAGATTCTTCGCTACGCTCAGAATAACAAGGTAGAGATTCTTCGCTGCGCTCAGAATGACAAAAAGGGATCCTATTTTCGTGTTATCATCCCCTGATGATTTTCCCGATACCGACAGGTGTGAAAATATTGATTCCCCCTCCCCCTTAATAATTAATGTCTTGCAGACGGCAGATCGTAATTCTGCGAGCCTTTTCGCAAGCTCAAAGTCTCTTGAACCGCCCCATAAATGTGGGGGGAGAATCTCTTAACTCGAAACGCTCATAGCTCATATCTGCAAATAGATAAACCCAATAATAAAAACCGTGCCCATAATAGCTCCGATGTATACTATATGGTTTCTGATGTGTTTTTTTCTGTTCTCGTCATAGAAAATTGATTTTTTTTTGTTTTTTACCTTGTCGATGAGAGTAAACACGACACAGAGAATGAAAATAAACCACATTAAAATACCTCGTATTACATTAGGTTGCAGCATTTGAAAGGCAAACAATGCAATCCAAGATATAGCTAAAAGATTTGATATTAACCAATAAATATTAATATTTTTCATCATATATCTCCTTTTATTAGTAAATAATATTCAAGATAATCGACTTTTCAGATTTTTGTTATCTATGATATACTACAGCACTATGTGTTATAAAAAATCTGGTGGAGGATAACGGACTTGAACCGATGACCCCTACACTGCCAGTGTAGTGCTCTCCCAACTGAGCTAATCCCCCGACCTAAATTTTTATAAATTCTAAATTCATTTTTATAGGAATGTATTCTACTTGCCAGCTACATAAATATTTAGATAATAATCCTAAAAAAATTACCCCATGTCTTTCTTTTGGACAGCGTTAGAAACTCTTTCAAACTCGCTAGTCAATGTTTCAGCAATTTTTGATAAATCAACCCCATAAGTATGAATCTCACTTATCATAATACTTTGTTCATTGCCAAGTTTAGAAGTAATAGTCGCAGCGTTTTCAATTATTTCCATATTGCTCAATAATTCCTTCACAGAAGAATTAATTTCTTGAACAAAAACTAATAATTCCGAAATATTCTTAGTTCCAATCTCGAGATCATGCTCAGTTACATTGAAAGAAGCCATAGTTTCTTGAACTAAAGTAATAATATCTTGTATAGTATTTTCAATAGATTGAGCAGATTCATTTGAATTTTTCGACAATTCTCTAATTCCATCAGCGACAACCGAAAACCCTTTCCCTACATCACCTGCATGAGCAGCCTCGATAGAAGCATTTAAAGCAAGAAGATTTGTTTGAAGGGATATACTTTGGATAACCTTGACAAATTCAATAATAGACTCTGATTTTTTTTTAAGACCTAAAACCTTATCATGAGAAACTTTCATAGATTCATTAATCGTATTTAAGTTTTCTCTGACGCTATCAGCATATTTACTGCTTTGTCCGGCTTTAAGACTTGCTTCGTTACCAATTTTAGCCCCTATTTTTATATTTGATAGGGATATAGAAGCCTTTTCATTTACTGTTTGTGAAATGTTTTCAGCTTTACTAATAGCAGAGCTAAGATGTCCAGCGTCAGTTTCGATACTTTCCACAATTTGACCTATATTTTCCATATAGTTTTTCATGACGGTATTGTTTTTTACAATTTCAACTGCCCCAACAACATTTCCATCTTCATCGTAGATGCCCGCGTTGGAAACCAAAGAATGGATAGTTGAACCATCCTTATGATATACATCAACAGCAACATCTTTTAAAAACTGTTTTGACTTTACACAACCTTGTGTAGGACAATCACTTAATGGAGGACAAACACAAGCTTTAAATATTTGGTAACATTTCAAGTTCTTGGCTTCATCAAAACTATATCCCATAAGCTGTGCGATAGCATCAGACCAAATCAAGATATTGTAATCCATATCTCTTACATAATAGGGGTCTGGCATAGCAGATTGAATCCCTTTTAACACTGCGTTCTCAGTTTTAAGAGTATTAATTTGCTCACTTTTAACAGAGTCGTTGTGCAGTTCACTGAATTGAGTGTTTTTTTTCTTAAACATATTTCCCCACATAGACGACTTAATAGTTATAAAATAAGGAAAATCTTCATTTTAATATTAAGTTCTTATGCAAAATTTATTCATTTGGACAATAAAATAAAAATAGTATTTTCTGTCAATTATTATTTGAAAAGAGTATTTTCATTAATAACAAAAAATAAAAAAAAGCAAAGATAACTCTTTTTTATTGAGTTATCTTTGCTTATATTATAGAGTTTTTATCTACTTAAAATCCAAGCGATTGCTTTTTGAGTTGTTTCAGGGATTATATCATAATCATTAGCAGTTTGAAACAGCTCAACATCATATCCTCTTGAAATAAAAATCTCAAAATCATCGTTTTCTCCATGTATTACAAACATGGGGAATTTTTCATTTTTTGAATTTGGAATTTCAGATAAAGCAATATCTCCTCCGAAAGATATTAAACCATCAAAAACATCTTGGTTTTGAAGTCCGATATTGAAAGCATGAGTGCTACTGTTGTTGAAACCGCTTAAATACATCGATTTTACATTGTATTTATCTCTAATAGCTTGATTTATTTTTAAGATATATTCAGCAATAAAATTTGTATTTTCGGTATTTCCACCTATTTCCCAGCTATAGATTGTAGGCAATAAATGTGAAAAGGATAGCGCATAAGGTGAGTTTGGTACAACCAAAATCAGATTGTTTTCTCGAAATAACGCAGATTTGAAATCAAGGTATTCTGTAGGAAATCTATTGTCATCATGCATATAAATAACAACAGAATACTCATTTTCTGGATTAAAATTGTCAGGAAGAATTGTCCTATATCCTACGGTTGTTGTGATGTCAACATAAGATGCATAACCACTATCCATAATCTTTTTCTGATTTAGGGCAATTGCTTCATCACGATACTCAAGAAATGTGGCATTATTCCAAACATTGTCAAAACCTCTTTCTATAGCTTCAGTTCTAAATGAAGTTGGAGATCTTTTGACTGATTCCAAAAGGAACAATCCAGCCATTTCGGGATTATTCAAATCGTTATACATCATAGCTATACTTAACAGAGGACCAAATCCGTTTCTATTGGTCAGCCAATTTCTATAAGTATGCTCTATGGCAACTTCTAACCTACCCTCACTTTCTGCAACATAAGAAAGATAGATTAATTCATCAATGTCTTCATTGAATATAGCTTTTACAGCTTCAATATCCAATGATACCAAATTTGTAGATAGAACAAATAAAGTTATAAAAACTATAAATAATAATTTGTGTCTATACATACTTTTATTCTCCTTTTCATAAAAAAGTCTTTAAAATTCATTTAGTTTTTGAGTCATTGTTTTAATAGTATATAAAAATTTCCAGCTATGTTTTGTTCTTATTTTTACATCTTCTATGCCATTAAAAAGGTCAATTTCTGTTTCAAATCTAACCATTCCTGGATCACGACTTTGTCCTAACCCTTTAATTCCGCTTAGTCTGATATGGTGCGGTGGCAATATATCAATATAATAATTACCAAAATAAGGTGAGTAAATACTGATATTTGCCGTAGTTCCAACATGAGTATTATGAGCATTTAGGCGCCATCTTGCATGCTCACCTAATGGTTCAAATCGATTACCTATAATACGAGGATAAAATGTAGATAAATTCACATCATCAAGTGTTAAATTTCCTGACCCATCCTCTGATTCTAGGGTATTCCACCAAGAAATCGTGTATTCCGCAACAATAATGGCTCCTTGTTCTAATAAAATACTCATTTTATGACAATTGTATGTTCTCCATATTAATGCAATATAATAAAGTATGATAATAAATTTGACATACCTATTATTTATAATAAATTGAAATAACTTATATAAAAGAAAAATTAGTTGTTTTATAAAAGTATATACGATTTTAATCATTTTACTTGTTTATTTTTGTTCTTGATGTTTAATAATTTTTTCTAAGTATTTTCAGCTTTATAAAAAAATATTTTCTGTAATTTTGCATATTTATGATTCCTTATAATAAAAAAGTCGTTTATCAATAATGGCGGCTATCTACTCTCCCACACAGTTGCCCGAGCAGTACCATCGACGCAAAAGAGCTTAACTTCTGTGTTCGGAATGGGAACAGGTGTATCCTCTTCGCTATTGCCACCATAATTGATAAACGACAATAAATATATAAAAGAGTGTAACAGAGAAATAGTGAAATAAAAAAAGCCAATGGAATATTAGTATCACTCGACTGAATGTATTACTACACTTACATCTGTGACCTATCAACGTCGTAGTCTACGACGAATCTCGTTGGGAAATCTAATCTCGAGGGTGGCTTCCCGCTTAGATGCTTTCAGCGGTTATCCATGCCCAACGTAGCTACTCGGCGATGCAGCTGGCGCCACAACCGATACACCAGAGGTTGGTCCACACCGGTCCTCTCGTACTAAATGTAGAACCTCTCAAATTTCCTACGCCCACGAAGGATAGGGACCGAACTGTCTCACGACGTTCTGAACCCAGCTCGCGTAACTCTTTAATCGGCGAACAGCCGAACCCTTGGGACCTTCTTCAGCCCCAGGATGAGTTGAGCCGACATCGAGGTGCCAAACACCGCCGTCGATATGAACTCTTGGGCGGTATCAGCCTGTTATCCCCGGAGTACCTTTTATCCTTTGAGCAACGGCCCTTCCATTCAGAACCGCTGGATCACTAGAACCTGCTTTCGCATCTGCTCGACCCGTCAGTCTCGCAGTTAAGCTCCCTTATACTCTTATGCTCTTTGGCTGATTACCAACCAGCCGGAGGGAACCTTTGTAAGCCTCCGTTATTGTTTCGGAGGCGACCGCCCCAGTCAAACTGCCCACCTGGCAATGTCCGCTATCTTTAATAGCGTTAGTAAATCAATAATATAAGGGTGGTATTTCAACGACGGCTCCACCGACACTAGCGTGCCAGTCTCACAGCCTCCCACCTATCCTACACATACATTACCAATGTACAATACCAAGCTACAGTAAAGGTTCACGGGGTCTTTCCGTCCTTTCGCGGGTAGGTGGCATCTTCACCACCAATTCAATTTCACCGAGATCCTAGTTGAGACAGCGCCCAAATCGTTACACCATTCGTGCAGGTCGGAACTTACCCGACAAGGAATTTCGCTACCTTAGGACCGTTATAGTTACGGCCGCCGTTTACTGGGGCTTCAGATCGAAGCTTCGCCTTGCGGCTAACCTCTCCTTTTAACCTTCCAGCACCGGGCAGGTGTCAGTCTATATACTTTGTATTACTACTTTGCATAGACCTGTGTTTTTGATAAACAGTCGCTTGGGCCTCTTCACTGCGACCCTCTCTCGCCACGCTTGTGCAGCGCTACAATAACAGGGTACCCCTTCTCCCGAAGTTACGGGGTGATTTTGCCTAGTTCCTTAACTAGAATTCTCTCGAACACCTTAGGATACTCTCCTCGCCTACCTGTGGCGGTTTGCGGTACGATATGGTAATATTTAGCACTAGAAGTTATTTCTCGGCAGCCTTATACACGGACTTTATAGGCTTTAGACCCTCGTCCCTTACCTCGAATACACGCCCAGCGGATTTGCCTACCGGACATTCTACATAAGTTCAACTGGACTTCCAACACCAGTCTCCGCTTCATAGCTGCGTCACTCCATCATATATTACGCATGTACGGGAATATTAACCCGTTTCCCATCAGCTACGGCTCGCGCCATTACCTTAGGGGTCGACTAACCCTGGGAAGCTTAACTTTACCCAGGAAACCTCAGGCTTACGGTGTGCAGGTTTTTATCCCGCATTATCGTTACTCATGCCGACATAGTCTCTTGCAGAAGCTCCAGGATACCTCACGATACGCCTTCACTGCCGCTGCAATGCTCTCCTACCAATGTAATTTGTTTGACTATATTCCTACTAAATTGCAGGGATTGACTTGCGTGTCAAGTGGATTGAATCGCTTATTTAATTTAGAAATAAGCTCTTATTATACTATATTTTTTAATTTAATTAAACTATTATATTATATATCAATCTTCTGGAGCTGTAATGGGTCCATCATATTCTAACCTAACAGAACAATTAAAATTAGGTATAATGTCTCTGCATTTGCACGGTTTGGCACAAAATTGGTTAGAGCTACAACAAGTTTTGGCTCCCACTAAATCACCAAGTAACTTAGGGTCACCTAAGTACTCCTTGAATAACCCAGGAAAAGTCTCATTGATAAAAACGGATAAAAGTTTTAAATCAACGAAATAGTTATGATCTTCATAATACTCATTTATTGTTTCAAAATAGGTTTTTGCATACTTTATATCAAATTCTTCTTTTGATATTGTAAGAACCCAATATTCTTCAGTATGATGCTCTGCATTCTCATGCCCACAGGTAATTAATCCTGTATTGTTTGAATGCTTGTCAGTCGTAGATGACTGAGTACAACCAAGCAGCAATCCAAATACAATCATTAAAGATATTGATATTGTAACAACTTTTATTTTTTTCATCTTTTCTCCTTAAATATTCACAATAGTTGTGAATTTGTTTGTATTATTTTTTTTAGTGATTTGATATCTAAACCAAATCTAGGATTCGACACGCAAGTCGATCCCTGTAATTTTTCGTAATATAGTCAATATTACACTCCGAAGCTTCGGTGATATGCTTGCAGTCCCGTTCATCTTCGGTGCATCACCACTCGACCGGTGAGCTATTACGCACTCTTTAAATAATGGCTGCTTCTAAGCCAATATACCGGCTGTCTGTGCAATAGCACATCCTTATTCACTTAGCATATACTTGGGGACCTTAGCTGTCGGTCTGGGTTCTTGCCCTTTCGGACGTGAAGCTTATCCCACACGCCCTGTCTCCTATACAACATTTTACGGCATTCGGAGTTTATTTGGGTTCAGTAAGCCGGTAAGCCCCCTAGCCCATTCAGTGCTCTACCTCCGTAAAATTAGTATAAGGCACTACCTAAATAGTTTTCGGAGAGAACCAGCTATCTCCAGATTTGTTTGGCCTTTCACCCCTATCCACACCTCATCCGCCGACTTTGAAACGTCGGTCGGTGCGGTCCTCCATTTGGTGTTACCCAAACTTCAACCTGGACATGGATAGATCATCTGGTTTCGGGTCTAATTCATACGACTATACGCGCTATTAACACTCGCTTTCGCTTCGGCTCCATAGCTCTTGCTACTTAACCTCGCAGTATAAATTAACTCGCCGGCTCATTATGCAAAAGGCACGCTATCGCTAGCACGATGACTAGCTCTAACTGCTTGCAGACACACGGTTTCAGGTACTATTTCACTCCTCCTTCGAGGTGCTTTTCACCTTTCCCTC
>WRLO01000044.1 GCA_009777575.1 Candidatus Cloacimonadota bacterium | reverse complement strand
GGATAAGTGAAAAAATTTACTTCTGTATCTCTCTATTTTTCAATATTATATCTGCAACTCTCTTTCCCCTCCTGTATGCTTCCCCTATCGCTCTCATGTAATATCTTGAAAATAAAAGAGTTATTATAAGTCATTTTTTCATAAAGTGGTCTTTTGACAAGAAAAAAATGATTTAAAGATTATGTAAAATTATTTTTGAAAAGACTCTTGACAAAACGATAGATATTTATAGAGGAACAAATTAGAAAATGACTTGAATTTTAGTCGGCCAGTAGTGATTTTTAATTATATATTTTTCAGACAGTTATAAATATTTTAAGAGTAAATTATTAATTAAGTTGATTAATAGTGTTAAAATAAAAAAAAAATATTTATAACGAAATTTATAAATATCCTTGACAAATCAACTACATCATAAATTTCTTACCATAGAGGTGTTTTTATGTTAAAAAAGATGAATATCAATGCAAAAGTTATTTGTTATGTTATTGTTCAATTTGTGTTGCTTACCTTGGTTTTGCTTACTTTTTCTGTTGTTCGCATGAATACAATGACAAAAAATATCACCAATGATATGTTTTTAGAAAAACTAGATGGTGATTTGAACTCCTTACACAAATATGTCAGATCTTATTATGGAAATTTAAGTTGGCAAGATTATACTCTAGTTGATAGTTCTGGAAAATCTATTGAAGGTGATTTTTCCATGGTTGACGCTATATTCGATGATAAAAATGTGTCATCTACAATCTTTGTCAAGCAAGGTGTTGAGTTCAAGAGAATTTCTACAACAGTCCGAAACAATAGAAATGAAAGAATTATTGGCACCATTCTTGAACCTGGAGATCCTACTCATTCAGCAAAAGCTAGCTTACTACGAGGGGAAAGATTTATTGGTAAAATTTCTGTTTTTGGTGAAATGTATTTAACCGGATACTTACCTATGCTTGACGAGAACAATGAGGTATATGGGGCTTTTTTTGTGGGTTTACCTATCGATACAGTTAATGAAAAAATTGGTAATGAAACATATAAAACATTTATTTATGTATCACTTGTTTCTGCTTTTTTGATTTTATTGTTTATCATTATTATGTATAATGTAATAAATCATTTACATGAACCCATTAAAAAAACAATCAATTTGTTAAAAGGATTTACAGAAGCTGACACAAATCTAAAGAAAAGATTGGAAATTGATAGTCATGACGAAATGGGAGAACTTGCTTTCTATTTCAATAAAATTCTTGATGAGATTTATACTATTGTGGTCTTGATAATCACAAACGCAAATAATGTCCAAAAAAAGAGTATAGAATTGTCCTCCACCGCAAGACAACTATTGAAAAAAGCTATGAATATGAATGATCAGTATCTCAAAATCTCTGCTTCTACAGAAGAAATTAATCTAAATACTATCAAAATTATCAACTTTGCTGAAAATTCAAGCAGTTCTGTTGCCGCGGTTGCCTCTTCTTCAGAAGAATTAACTTCCATCATCAACAACCTTGCTGTTACTACTGAACAGACCAATGCAAATGTAAACAACATCATGGATATAGTCCATATGTTTGAGACTACCATAGAAGAAACAGGTGAAGATATACTGACTCTAGTTAAGGATATTCACTCCATGTCAGACACTATTGAAATGATTAACAATACCTTTGGTGTTGTTGTCCATAATTCACAACTTGCCCACGACAAATCGAATTATGTCAACAATGAAACAGAATCAATGGTGAAAGAAATACAAGCAATGAAAGATTTAACTAGTAATTTTGCCAAGACTGCAAAAAATATGAATAGTCTCTGGGAACAAGGCAATTTTCTTGTTTTCAATCTATCCCTAGAAGCAGGCAGAATGGGAGACTCTGGAAGAGGTTTTATCGCTGCTATTTCAGAATTGAAAGAGATCAGAAAAGAATTTGCTGACTATCTAGATGATATTATTAAAACTATGGAAAACATTCAATCTATTGCTAGTTCTACAAATTTATTTGTCAACAACATCGTTGAAAATTTAGGCTATATGAATAAAGCTATTATTTCAAGCATTTCTGAACAAAATTTTACTATTGAGGAAATAACTAAATCACAGCAAGCTTTATCTATAGATGCTAACAATGCGGATATAAAAATCACAAATTTGGTAGAGTATGCCAAAAACATAATTACTTATGTAAATCAAGCTGTTTTAGCTTTTGGAGACATAACGCAAAATTCATATAATTCTGCAAAATCTTCAAATGAAATTACTAATAAAAGTGTTATGGCAAATCAAGGAGTTTCAGAAATATCAAAAGTTTCTGATGAAAACACAAATATCTTGAAGGATATATCAAAGAATATGAATCTTATGCAATTTGAGATTCATGCAACTACATTACAGGCAGAAAATACTAAAAAAGTTTCTGAAGATTTGAATCGGATAGCTAAAGAATTGAAACAACTATCAAATAAATTTTTAGTATAGGTATTTTACAAAATGTCTTGACAAAAAAGCAAGTTTATTTTTTCTTGTTCTTAATTAATAAAAGGAGGATGCAATGGGTAAAGGTAAATCATTTGCAGCAAAGGTTGCTCACCAAAGTAGCACCGAAGGTAAAATCATTTGTCCGGGATGCAATTCAGAAATCAAAAAGATTAAATTGATAATGGCAAGAGACTCAAAAGCAAGCACATGGGCACCAAAATACGAAATGAAAGATATTTGTAAATGCAATGAGCAAGATATCTTAAATGGTGCTATCTAAATAATGTTGAAAGGGTGATTTCATGCTCCCTCCCAATAATCATGGCTGATTTCACCCTTTCTTCTGATTTTCTTCATGGGGGATTCAATTAATTAAGTCTTGTATGATAAATCTCCCCCCCCTATTTGTTTATTATACTCCTTACTGTACTATAACAAATCTCCTCGTTTCAGATTTACTTCCACTGAAATAATTTCCGTCATGATCAGGATTTCCTCTTGAATCTACTCTCCATAAATATGAACCTTCGGATAAAGCTTCGCCATCATATTTTTTTACATACTCAGTATCATTGATAAAAATATATTCGTCGTAGTGCCATAATAATTTCCTTGTGTTTTCACAAATTAATAATAATCTCAATCTAGTGGTATCTCCAATATTTCTCCAACGGAAAAAAATATCAGAACAGCTCTCAAAGACAACATCATCCAAAGGAAATAATAAAAAAGGTTTTTGAATTAAATTAAAATTTACTATATCAGAATCAATAAAATTGTTAGATAAATTCACTACTCTGATAAAATAATACCAATTTGTATCCAATCTTGAAATATCTCCAATACTTATTGATGTCAGTTGGTCAATATATTGATTATTACTCCAAAGTGTAGAATCTATCAACACTGGAGACTGATTCAATTCTCCTGCAAATCTGTATATCCTGATTGTTCTCAAATCATTGTCCAACAATCTTTCCCACTGAAGTCTTATTCTATCGCCTTCTGAAATTGAATCAATTCCATTATTTATGTCTGTGAGCCAATCATTATCTCCGATTGCTCCAAGGTTTGGTATTAAAAATGGTTTTGACGGAATTTTATCTCCATTGGGCAATTTGTCATCTCCAGAGCAAGAAACAAGAAGAATGAACATAAAAAAATAACCAAAATAAAAAAATATTTTTTTCATCATATTATCCTAATTCTATTTTATTGCTATATAGCTATAAAACAAGTCTTTATATTATATATAATCATAATTATTAAGCTAAAAATATTTATCAAAAAAATCAAAAAATTTAAATTAGTGACTACTATTTCAACTTTTTGCTTGACATAAATGCCCTCGCTTTTTTATTGGCAAAAAAACTTGCTAAAGGAGCAAAAAATGACTAAAGATCAATTTGTCAAAAAGATCGCAGAGGATGTAGGTCTCACTCAGAAAAAAGCGAAAATCGCTTTGGAATCCATTATCGAAGCTATTACTGAAGCTTTGGTAAAACAGGAAAAAGTTACTTTTACTGGTTTTGGTACTTTCTGTGTTATCCAAAAAGCAGCTAGAAAAGGAAAGAATCCAAGAACAAAAGAAGTAATTAACATTCCAGCAAAGAAATCACCTGTTTTTAGAGCTGGGAAATCTCTTAAAGAGCAGATTAAATAATCTGAGTGTAAAGCAAACTTTTGGTGAAAGCTGCCCGCTATGATGTGGGCAGTTTTTTTATGGTTGCCTTATTTAATCTCTTCTCCTTTGGTAAAGTCTCTTCGAGGTTCAAATGATTTCAAGGTCCTCAAATCATCTTCAGTCAAATTATTATTTACAATTCTATTTAATAATTCTCCAAGTCCTGGTCCCATCATAAATCCTTGTCCACACATTCCTACAGCTTGAATAAATTTTTTATTCTCATCATAATGACCTATTATTGGAGAGGCATCAGGGGTCATAGGATATTGTCCACGCCATTGTCTTCTTATTTTTAAAGCTGTTAATCGTGGGTAAACTTTTAGCAATCTTTTTGCACACAAAGGTAAAAACTCTGAAGTAGCGTCGCTATCTACTCCATAGATTAATGGTTCTGGTGTGAGACAAAATATGACTTGTCCTTCATTGTTTTGATAAAAATAGAAGTTTTTTGAATCCATGTCTTCTCTTAAGTCTACCACCATTGGACCAAAAAATCTTTTAACTGGCTCTGTTATAGCAGCTTCATGACTATCGGGAACTACAGGGCATTCAAAACCGAGCATTTCACTGATAGTTTTGGCATTGTTTCCAGAAGCATTAATTAAATACTCAGAAGAATATTTATTTTTATTTGTTTGGACTACAAAGACAGAATTATCATATTTTACATCAAGAACTATTTCGTTGAAAGCGTATTTTGCTCCATATTCTATGCTCTTAAAAAACATTGCATTGCAAGTTAAAAGTGGAGAGCAACTACCATCTTCAGGCGAATATGTAGCACCTCTCAAACCTTCCATCAATATGCCCGGGACAAGCTTCTGATATTCATCAGGCTTGACATAAGAAATATTTAACCCTAAGGTACTACGCTCGTTGACTAAACTCAACAAAAACTTTTCTATAACTTCTGTATAAGCAGGAAAGCTATATCCATTGGAAAGCCAACCTATGTCATCGCCATATAATTCTTTCCAAGTAGATAAAATCTCTATACTTCTTTGACAAACTTTGAATTTTCCAAAGATTGAATGCGTTGCTCGAACGCCACCAATTGCCCGCTTATTATTAACTTGTCCAGCTGAAGACATATTATCAATACATAATATTTTTTTCTTGTCTTTTGATAGACTCATTACTGCAGGAACTCCAACAGAGCCTGCCCCTATCACTATCACATCAAAATTGCTACTCATATTTATTCCTTAGATTTTGTGTGTTAAGAAAATTTTATTTATTCTTTACAATAAAGTTTTCTAAAGGCACTTCAACAAACAAAGGGCGCCTTGTGTTACCTACTATTTTTTCTATTGAAATACCTTCTTGTTTGAGTACTTGTCTCAGTAATACATCACATGTTTTTGCCCCGCAAGGTCCCATACACATACGGGTAATAGCTTTTATTTGATTGATATCTGTGATTCCCTTTTTTATCAGTTCTTTGACAGTATCAATATCAACCCTTTCACACAAACAAATTATTGTTTTTTTATCTATTGCTGATTTATCTTCTTTATTCTCATTATTACTAAAAATTATGGATTCCAAAGGTTTGCTGACCTCATCAGATTGGATTTTAAAAGAAATTGCTTTAAAAGATTTATCTACAGGCATTTGAATTTTAACAATCTGAGTTTTGAAGGCTTTATTGGTCACTACTTCTTTGACTTTGTATTTACCTAAAGAAATGCCTTCTATATCAACCACATCTATTTCATCATCTTTTTCAACTTTGAAGTTATAAATTTCATAAGGTAATGAAACAATTGGCTGGGCTTCAGTAAAACTGTCTACACACTGTCGAAAATCCACAATTGAAATAGCTAATCCAGGGCATATTAATAAACATTTACCGCAACCAATGCATTTCCCTTCGTATATTGGTAAACCCATGATAGTATTATCTTTGATTTTAATAGCGCCAGTTGGGCATACTGTCGTGCATGGGTTGCAGGGAATTTCTTGATAACAATGAATGACAGGGAAAACCATGTTTTTCATAGTATTATTATTTTGAGATATTTTTTCTATATATCTGTCAATCTGAGTATCAATTTTGATTGAACCGGGATGAGATTTTAAAATTTCAGCTTTTTTAAACCATTCATCTGGTATTTCTGATACTTCTGCTCCAAGTTCTTTGGATATTGTTAGTCCCATTATTTTTCCATTAAACATAGCTGATGAAGCCTCAGCTATTTCTAATGCGTCACCTGTAGAAAAAACTTTGATATTTGCCGCTTTTGCTTCTTCAGTGAACTCACTCAAAGATTCCAATCCCACAGCTATCAATATTGTGTCGCAAGAAAAAGTTTTTTCTGTTCCTTTGATTATCTGAAAATCTTTATTTATTTCAGCGATGGTGATTGATTCTACTTTTTCTATACCATTCGCTGATTGTATTGTGTGAGAGGTATAGATTGGCACTCCCAGTCTTTTCAATTTGTCAGCATGGACCTTATAACCTCCACAAACAGGCATTGCTTCTGCAAGACCAACAACATCGATGCCTGCCTGTAAAGCGTGATAACCAGCTATTAGTCCAACATTCCCCCCTCCGATGATAAAAAGACGCTTTGATGATTTTATCAGATCTCTATTTACCAGAGTTTGAAAAGCACCAGCTCCATATATACCAACTAAATCATTACCAGAAAATCTTAAATATTTCTCTCTTGCGCCTGCTGCATTGAGTATTATCTTTGGTTTAACAAGAACATATTCTGTTTCTTTTAATACTCCAACTTTTTTATCTTTAAAAACATAAAGAACAGTAGAATTCAACCATACTTTAATATTTTTACTTTGAAACACTTCTTGAGCTAACTGTTTACAAATGTCAATTCCACGAGTTCCAGCAAAAGAATCTTCAACTGACCCAAAAAATTTATGAGTTTGAAGAACAAGCTTGCCTCCCAACTGGTTTTTATCGTCTATAAGTATTGTATTAATATTGTTTTTATTCAATTCCAACGCCGCTGAAAGTCCGGATGGTCCTCCTCCTATTATCATCACATCAATTTCATATTCTTTAATAGATACATTTTCTTTGTCAGTGATTGTTTCAGGCATTTCAGGTAATCCTTCAGAACTATTAATTATCATATTCTCTAAGACTACTGTCATGCAAGCTTTGACAGGATTACCATTTGCTATTACTAAACATTTTGCACATTGACCATTTGCACAAAAAATCCCTTGTGCCATATCATCCTTGTGATGATGTCCAAAAATACTTATTCCGTTAGCTATCAATGCTGAGGAAATCATTTCACCGGAGTAAGCATTGTATTTTGTCCCATTCCAAAAAAAAGCCACCTCATCTCGTGGAGTTATATCCAATATAGGATGTTCAATCAATCTTTCACTCATTTTAATCTCCATGAATTGTTATGTCAGATAAAGATAGAACGAAATTATTTAAATAGTTAAATTTTGTCAAGCATTTCTTTAAAATAGGGTTATAAATAAAAAAATAAGTTAATAATTTTGTGTTTTCAGATAGGGATAGATGTTGTTATTAATATTTTAATTGACAAAAAAACTATGTAAATTATTTTTGTTCTATAATCCGAATGTCATGCAATTTGGTGGATCTAATTTGCAATGGGATGATGCCATATAAGGAGGAAATTATTATGGAATCAAATTTCACAGGTGGCTTATTAGGCTTGATAGGCATAAACATTTTATGTTTTTTGCTAACATTATTTACCTTAGGTCTTGCAACTCCGTGGGCGATTTGCATATCTATTGAGTGGTATACAAAACATACGACTCTAGATGGTCGAAAAGTTAAGTTTGTAGGAACCGGAGGTTCATTGTTTGGACAATTCATCAAATGGTGGTTTTTAACAATCATCACATTGGGAATTTATGGATTTTGGGTTGGACTAAAAATGACAAAATGGGTGGTTCAAAATTGCCATCTTGAGTAAATAATTTTAAAGAAGCTATAGTAAGCAATTTTAATACGATGAGAGAATTTAGTCCAGAGAGGATACAGGGAACATCCCTGAAATGCTTGTGGAGGGAATTTGTGAGCAATATTGGATAGAAAATAGGATGATTATCGAAAAAAATCATTTTTTATTAAAATCATATGCAAAAATAAATTTATATCTTGATGTTTTGCATAGGCTAGATAGTGGTTATCATAGTCTTTTGACATTATTTTCGGAAATAAATTTAAATGACATTTTAAAGTTTTCGTTGACAAAAAACCTTGAAATAAAAATATTGTCCACAAGTAGAAAACTTGCTAATCAAAATAACTTGATTTACAAGGTAGGGATCTTTATACAGAAACGATATAGTGTTGGAAGTGGAGCTATAATAGAGCTTGAAAAAAATATACCAATATCATCCGGATTGGGAGGCGGTAGTAGTAATGCAGCGTCAACTATCATCGGATTGTCGAGATTGTGGGGATTAAATTTATCACAGTCAGAAATGCACGAAATAGCAGCAGAATTTGGCAGCGATATAAATTTTTTTTTAGAAGGATATCAGGCTATAGGTCGCAATAGAGGCGAGCAAATAGAACCGATACAAGAAGAAATAGAATTTGAGAATATATTGCTGGTAAATCCGAAATTTGGAATTTCGAGTAAAGAGGCATACGAATTGTTGGAGGATGGCGAAGATCCCTCCCTTCACCCCCTTACGAAGGGTGTTGAAGGCTTAGAGAAGTTATTGGAGAAAAAAAGAGCAGAATATTGTTTTAATAGATTGGAAGCGGGAATAAGACAAAAATATCCAATCATTGAGGAAACAATAGAGTTATTAGAGAAAAACGGAGCAAAAAAAGCAATGTTATCTGGTAGTGGTCCTACCATGATAGGCTTTTTTGAAAGCCCAGAAACAATGAAAGAAGCCCAGAAGATCGTAAAATCGATGAATTTTTGGAGCTATACAACAACAACAAGAAGGAGACCAAAAAAATGATTATCACAGATGTAAAAGTATTTCTTCGTCCAGCGGAGCCCTTGAAAGCATTTGCAAACATCGTAATCGATGATGTATTCATCATCAAAAACATCAAAATAATTGAGGGAAAAAATGGATTATTTGTTGCGATGCCGAGTCAAAAGAACAAAAATGGAGAATATCGTGATATAGCGCATCCATTGAACACAGACACAAGAAATGAAATTGAAAAACTCATTCTTGACAAGTATAATGAAACAGTAAAATCCGAAGCAGAATAGTCTGTCATTATAAGGAAAAATATTGAGTAATATGTTTTCGAAACTAAAAATAATGACAGGAAACGCCAATCCGTTGCTGGCAAAGGAAATAGCTTCCTTTGCCGGTATACCTTTGTGCGAAACTGAAGTATTCAAGTTTAGTAATGATGAATCCTTTGTAAAGATCAATGATAATGTAAGAGGATCGGATGTATTCATTGTACAACCTACATGTTATCCAGTGAACGACAACACAATGGAATTGTTAATCATGATCGATGCCCTCAAAAGGGCATCAGCATTGCGTGTAAATTGTGTAATCCCATATTATGGATATGGCCGGTCAGACAAAAAAGATCAGCCGAGAGTGCCAATTACAGCAAAATTATTAGCGGATTTGATAACTGTCGCTGGAGCCAATAGAGTTATAACTTTAGATTTACATGCGGATCAAATCCAGGGATTTTTTGACATACCAGTCGATCATTTATACTCTATGCCTATATTTATTCGATATTTCAAAGGATTAGGCATCGAAACAGATGAAATAGTGATAGTTTCCCCAGACTCTGGTGGAGCGAATAGGGCGCGGGCTTTTGCGAAAAGGTTAGAATGTTCGCTGGCAATCGGCGATAAAAGGAGAGTAGCCAATGATAGCAATGCAGAAGTATTGAATGTCATAGGCGAAGTAAAAGATAAGATAGCAATACTTTATGACGACATGATAGATACAGGCGGAACATTAATACGAATATCTGAAAAACTGCATGAACTTGGGGCAAAACAGGTTTATGCATGCTGCGTTCATGGAATTTTATCAAATAATGCTGTAGAAAATCTTGAAAATTCGACAATCGATAAGCTTTTTATAACCAATTCTGTTCCTTTGCCAGAAGAAAAGAGAGCTAAAAGTAGCAAGATAGTGCAATTATCTATAGCAGAATTACTTGCCTCAGCGATAAAAAAAATACATCTTGAAGAGTCAATAAGCTTGTTGTTTCGATAGATGATAAGGGTGAAGTAGAGGCAAGGTGACTGGAGTGTTGAAGGGGTCGATGAAGTCCCCCCCCCATAAATGTGGGGGGAGTGTTTTGCCTCATAAATATGTGATCTCCAAAAAGTCATTTCGTAGAGATTGTTAGCTCTGTAGAAAGGAATATAAGCACCATTTTGCATCCTGTAGAAATGCTACAAAATATGCCAATCGATTGGTTGCATCCCTACGGGATGCGGATTTGTGTTTATACATCATTTTCTACCGAGCTTCACATACCTAAGAGGCATGTGTAAGGTAAAGTTTTGGATTGGGAAATCGGAGATTTCTGCTACGGGATGGAAATCGGAGATTTCTGCTACGGGGTGGAAATCGGAGATTTCTGCTACGGGGTGGGAAATCGGAGATTTCTGCTACGGGGTGGGAAATCGGAGATTTCTGCTACGGGGTGGGAAATCGGAGATTTCTGCTACGGTGTGGAAATCGGAGATTTCTGCTACGTTGTGGAAATCGGAGATTTCTGCTACATTGTGGAAATCGGAGATTTCTGCTACGGGGAGGAAATCGGAGATTTCTGCTACGGGGAGGAAATCGGAGATTTCTGCTACGGGGACTCAAATACCTAAGAGGCTTATGAAAGGTATGTTAATTATTAATTAAATCCGACTTTTCGGAGTAGGCACCTACGGAGAATGAATGTGGTGGAGGATGTATCTTCTACCAAGCCATGTCTCCTACGGAGAATGAATGTGTGGGACGATGCGTTTTCTACCAAGCCATGTCTCCTCTGGAGAATGAATGTGGAGGAGGATGTGTTTTCTAGCAAGCCATGTCTCCTACGGAGAATGAATGTGGGGGAGGATGCGTTTTCTATCAAAAATGTGGGGGGAGAATAGGTGTCTCCCCCTGCCTACTTCATAAATGTTGGGGTAAAGGTTTTGAATATTACAAAAAACTAATTCTTAATTCTCCTAAATAATTCATCCATAATTGATTTTGCTGCTTTGGGTAGGACAGTACCTGGGCCAAAGATAGCAAAAGCTCCATTATCATAGAGGAAATCATAATCCTGTGGAGGAATAACCCCTCCGATGATGACCATAATATCTTCTCTTCCATGCTTTTTCAATTCTTCTTTTAATTGTGGTAAAAGCACTTTGTGGCCTGCAGCGAGAGAACTCATCCCGATGATATGAACATCGTTTTCAACTGCTTGTTTTGCAGTTTCAGCAGGAGTTTGGAATAGCGGACCAATGTCCACATCAAACCCCATATCAGCATAAGCAGTCGAAACCACTTTTGCTCCTCTATCATGTCCGTCTTGCCCCATTTTGGCTATCAAAATACGGGGTCTTCTACCTTCTTCTTCAGCGAATTTATCAGTGAGCTGTCTTACTTCTTCAACTTCATTTGATTTTGCATATTCTGAGCTATAAACCCCAGAAATAGAGCGTATAACAGCCTTGTGTCTTCCAAAAACTTTTTCCATAGCGTCTGATATTTCTCCTAAACTTGCTCTAGCTCTAGCTGCTTCAATAGAAAGCTCTAAAAGATTTCCTTTTCCTGTCTCAGCAGCTTTGGTGATTTTATCAAGGACATTTTTCACATTTTCATTGTCTCTATTGGCTTTGAGTTTTGCAAGTCTCTTTAATTGAGCAGCTCTGACAGCAGTATTATCAACTTCGAGAATTTCTATCGGGTCTTCTTTTTCGAGACGATATTTATTTACACCGACAATAGTTTCAGCTCCAGAGTCTATTCTTGCTTGTCTTCTGGCAGCTGCTTCTTCTATCCTCATTTTAGGAAGCCCAGTTTCAATAGCTTTTGCCATACCACCGAGATTTTCAACTTCGAGGATATTTTCCCAACCTTTCCTAATCAATGCACCAGTTAAAGCTTCAACATAAAAAGACCCTGCCCAAGGGTCAATAACTCTAGTGATACCAGTTTCATGTTCAAGATAAAGTTGTGTTTCTCGAGCTATTCTTGCTGAAAAATCAGTAGGTAATGCTATAGCTTCATCGAGAGAATTTGTATGTAAAGACTGTGTGTGTCCAAGAGTAGCCGCGAGAGCCTCAATACAAGTTCTAGTAATATTATTAAACGGATCTTGTTCAGTCAAACTCCAACCTGAAGTTTGTGAATGTGTCCTGAGAGCCATAGATTTAGGATCTTTGGGATTGAAATCTTTTATCAGTTTTGCCCAAATAACTCTAGCTGCTCTAAGTTTTGCTACTTCCATAAAATAGTTCATCCCCTCAGCCCAGAAAAATGAAAGACGAGGCGCAAATGTGTCTATATCAATGCCTGCTTTTATACCAGCGCGGACATATTCTATACCATCAGCGATAGTATAAGCCATTTCTAGATCAGCCGTAGCTCCTGCTTCTTGCATATGATAGCCAGAAATAGAAATAGAATTAAATTTTGGCATATATTTAGAAGTAAACTCAAAAATATCAGCGATAATCCTCATAGAAGGTTCCGGTGGGTAGATATAAGTATTTCTGACCATGTATTCTTTGAGAATATCGTTTTGGATGGTGCCTTGTAGTTGTTCCCATTTTACCCCTTGCTCTTCCGCAGCAACAATATAAAAAGCCATAATAGGCAAAACTGCTCCGTTCATAGTCATCGAAACAGACATCTCATCAAGAGGTATTTTGTCAAAAAGTATCTTCATATCCAGGATAGAATCCACAGCGACACCTGCCTTTCCTACATCACCGACGACTCTTTCATGATCGGAGTCATAACCTCTATGGGTAGCAAGGTCAAAGGCAATGGAAAGTCCTTTCTGTCCAGCAGCGAGATTTCTCCGATAAAAAGCATTGCTTTCTTCTGCAGTAGAAAAGCCTGCATATTGCCTCAATGTCCAAGGTCTCATAATATACATCGTAGCATAGGGACCGCGTAAAAAAGGTGGTATTCCAGCAGTATAATTTACATGCTCAAGCTTGGTGATGTCATCTTTAGTATAAAGTGGTTTGACAGGTATTTTTTCGTTTGTGTCCCATATCAAGTCTTCTAATCCCTCTTTCAGCGTGCCTTGCAAAGAGGGGCAATTTGTTTCTTGTGAGACAGATTTTAACCAGTCCTCATAAGTCATATTCTGAGGTTTTAGGTTTAATTCTATGTTTTTAAAATCAGGTCTACTCAATGTTTTCCTCCATATTTTTATAAGTGTCTACTTCATCAAAAACTGCTTTCATATCGATAACACAATCTTTCAGCACTGAGACAGGTATTTTATCATTAATGCTAAAAATGCTGTGCATATATCTATCATTTTCTAATATAAATACACTTACAGATTTGCTAATTGGGTCAACTATCCAATATTCTTTAACCTTTGCTTCTAAATATTTTTGATATTTTTTTATTCTGTCTTTCTGAGCTGTGCTTGGTGATATTATCTCGATTATGAGTTCAGGTGCTCCAATGTAAGATAATTTATTAAACTTTGATTTATCGCATATTACAAATAAGTCTGGTTGAAAGACATCATCATTTAATCCTTTTACATTCAATCTAACATCAGACGGAGCCATAAATGGTTTACAATCTTTGTTTTTCAATATAGTATTGAATTGTGTATGTAATTCACCTAGTATTACTTGATGATCTCTTGAAGGGGCAGCCAAAGCATAAGCCACCCCATCAATCAATTCATATCGAACATCATCGTCCCATGTCAAGTAATCTGCGTAAGTGTAGTGAACTTCTAATTTTTCTTGTGGTTTTGACATAACGAATCATCCTTTAGGTTCTTCTGGTTTATATTATAATTTCCTTATCTGGCATTATGAGTGCCGCTATGATATAAATCCAAAAGCCAAACGAACCACAAATAAGAAGTCCGAGAAAAATAAGTCTCACAATAATAGGGTCACAATCAAAATATTCGGCAAGTCCTGCGCAGACACCAAAAATTTTCTTTTCTTTTTTGTTTTTGTAAAGTCTTTTCATTTTTTTACTCCTTTTTTTATAAAGAAGATATCTTTGTTGGAGATTCTTCCTTTATTTCCTCAAACTCTGAAACAGGTCTAAATACTTCAGATAAATCAATTATGCATCCTGGAAGCCTTGAAGGCATTATTGTGTCATATTTGTTGTAAACATTGGTAATATACCTATCATCATCCAATATTAAAACATTTACAGTTTTACTATCAGGCTCTACTATCCAATATTCTGGTATTTTTGCTCGAAGATATTTATGAAATTTATCAAATTTATCTCTTTCGCTGGTTGATGGTGAGATTATCTCTACCACAAGTTCTGGAATGCCTGTATAAGCTTGTTTTTTAAATTTACTCTTATCACAGAACACATATAAATCTGGTTGGACCACAGTATCTTTTTCATTGTTATCAAACAATCTGACATCCGAAGGAGCTTGAATCACCATACATGGTTTTCCTTTTAAATAATTTTTAAATTGATGATGTAATTCGCCCAAAATGAGCTGATGAACAGGAAGTGGTGAAGCCAAAGCATAAGGCACACCATCAATCAGCTCATATCTCACATCATCGTCCCAAGTCAGATAGTCTTCATAAGTATATAGTTCTTTCATTTTTTCTTGAGGTCTTGCCATTTTTTTTCTCCTTTTTTTCAAAAATATCAACTGAAGCAAATACTTCAGCTATATCTATTTCACAACTTTCGTAAAAAGATGGTGAAAGCTTGTCCTTTTCTCCAAAAATATGGTGAATATACCTATTGTAATCAAGTATAAAGACGCTCACATTCTTGTTTTCTGGTTCAATTATCCAATATTCAGGAACCTTTGCTATTAGATATTTATTATATTTTTTTATTTTGTCCTTTTCTATAGTCGAAGGAGATAAAATTTCAATAATAAAATCTGGTGTTCCTTTGTATGATTTTTCATCTAATTTTGTTTTATCACAAATTACAAACAAATCTGGTTGAAAAACATCATGATCTTTATTGTTTTCATCAGCAAACAATCGAACTTCTGTAGGTGCAAAAAACATCTCGCAGGTTTTATCCTCTAAGTGATTACCTATTATTAAAATTAATTTTCTAAGGATTCTTTGATGAATTGTATTAGGCGCAGCTAAAGCATAAGGAACTCCATCAATTAATTCATAACGAATTTCATCGTCCCATGTCAAGTAATCAGCATAAGTGTAGCTTTCTTTCAATTTTTCCTGAGGTCTTGCCATTTTTAATCCTTATCTTCGTAAATGTCTATTGAAGCAAATACTTCAGCTAAATCTATTTCACACCCATCTAAAACAGAAGAAATTAATTTTTCTGTACCACCAAATATACTGTGCATATATCTACCATTTTCGAGTATAAAGACGCTCACTGTCCTGTTATCTGGGTCTATTATCCAATATTCTGGAACTTTTGCTTGTAGATATTTATGATATTTCACAAACCTGTCTCTTCTATTTGTCGATGGTGATGTGATTTCAATGATAAAATCAGGTGTTCCATTATATGATTGTTTATCAAACTTAGTTTTATCACAAATCACTACTATATCAGGTTGGAATACATCAGAATCATCTGTATCAGCATTCAACCTGATGTCAATAGGAGCAAAATACATCTTGCATGATTTTCCTTTTAAAAAATTCCCTATAATCAATGACAATTCTCTACAAATATCTTGATGTATAGGTGATGGAGCAGCCAAAGCATAAGGAACACCGTCAATCAGCTCGTATCTCACATCATCGTCCCAAGTCAGATAGTCTTCATAAGTATAAAGTTCTTTCAATTTTTCCTGAGGTCTTGCCATTTTTAATCCTTATCTTCGTATCTGCCTATTGAAGCAAATACTTCAGCTAAATCAATTACACACCCATCTAAAACAGCAGGTTTTAATTTTTCTGTACCACCAAATATACTGTGCATATATCTACCATTATCGAGTATAAAGACGCTCACTGTCCTATTTTCTGGGTCTATTATCCAGTATTCTGGAACTCTTGCTTGTAGATATTTATGATATTTCACAAACTTGTCTTTTCTATCTGTCGATGGTGACGTTATTTCAATGATAAAATCAGGTGTTCCTTTAAAAGATTGATTATCCCATTTCGATTCATCACAAACAACAAATAAATCAGGCTGATAAACATCAAAATCATCATTTTCTTCCTTAGGGAAAAGCCTAATATCAGTAGGTGCAAAATACATCTCGCAGGTTTTTCCTTTTAGATAGTTGCCTATAATTAAAGATATCTCTCTAAGGATTCTTTGATGATTTCTATTTGGTGCAGCCAAAGCACAAGGAACACCATCAATCAGCTCATATCTAACTTCATCGTCCCAAGTCAAGTAATCAGCATAAGTGTAGTGTTCTTTCATTTCAAACTTTTTATCATTTGTTGATATTTGTTCTACTTGTCTTTTCGGATCTTCTCCATACTTGTTTTTTCCTTTATCCCCAGATTTCACTATCAATATAATTAAATATGTTAAACTAATGATTGAGAAAATTGCTAAAAAACCAAGTAAAACATCCCAGTTTGATATATCAATATCATCTATGTCTGTTCCCCAAACGGCACAAATAACAAGCATCAATATAACAAAGAAATGGGAGAAAAAAAACCAAATAATTTTCCAACCGCTCTTCCCTAAATCGGAAAATCTCCTACTTGCAATTGAAAAGAATGGGTAAATACCAAACAGAAAATATCCGGTTGCTAAAAAAATTCCTGACTTAACTAATTCCTCTGTAATACCATAGATGATTGAATAAATTATATCTACAATTAAATATAAAATCAATGGTATCAATGAATAAAACAGTAAAAATCCGCAAAACTCTTTTCTTCTAGCTCTACCCTGAATATTCCCATATTTCAATATATTTCTGTAGTGATATTCCCATAATGTAAGATTTTCATGATACAATGTGGATGTACTGTAATTAACACAGGTATCATTTATCTTTTTATTAGATTTACCACTACTACTAAAAAAAGGCATTTATTTACCCTCTACCCTCTTCAATATCTCTCTGATAGTCAGCACCACATTTGCTCTCATATAGACATAAAAATCGACACCCGCTTGGGTAAATGTCTCGATATGATCTTTGGGGTATCCAGCAAGCACCAATATTTTTTCAGGCGCTTTATCTTTGAGTGCTTTGGCAAATTCTGGGACTATAGTAGGGTATTGGTCGTCTGTGGAGGAGAGGATTATAATTTGTCCCCCCCCTGCCCCCCCCATGAATGTGGGGGGAAACAGGAATTCTATCGCTTCTTGGACGGTAGCAAAACCATCATTCGTAGAACATCTAAAACCAGCAGGTTCGAAGAAACCGAGAGCAAAATCCACTCTTGGTTTATTTTTTACTGTTGAGCCGATATTTACAACAAAGACTTCGGGACGGGGACTCATATTTTCTATAGTCTGTCTTAAATCTTCAAAGGTTTCAGAAAGTCTTCTTTTGGGCAAGGGTTCTATCTTTGTATGTCCTAATGAATTTTTATCAGATATAGCCTGCTTTGTTCTTCCTGCAAATGGTGGAATAGACTTTTCAGCTAGGCTTTTTTTATTTTCTTTTTCAATTTTCTTTTCATTCAAATTGGCAAAAACAGAAGTTCCTACTATATTATCTTTCCTTGTCTCAGCATTTTTCAATCGATAAGAATGTGATTGATCGATTTTGACCTGAATAAAACCACGAATAGTGGCAGAATTTATTGTTCCTTTTTCCATATCAGCTACTTCAGCGACAGTGATACTGCCTAATGAGTTTAAAAAACCACCGTTATCATCAATAGCTAGGAAAAAATCCCAACCTTTTTTTATGAGTTCATTTGTCAGAGCTTCGACATAGTATGAGCCACCGGCAGGGTCGTTGACAGCGTTTAAATGAGCTTCTTCTAATAAAACTAATTGTTGATTTCGGGCTATACGGTTTGCAAACTCATCTGCTTCTCCATGAACACAATCAAAAGGGGTAACATGCAAGCTATCACAACCTCCAATAATAGCTGAAAACGCTTCTGTAGTAGTCCTCAGGATATTCACCCATGGATCAAAATAGGTTTTTGTATAGTTGGATGTTTTTACATGTATTCTCATTTTGGAGTTTTCATTTGAAACCCCATAAGCAGAAGCTAATTTAGCAAAGATATAGCGAGCCGCTCTGAGTTTTGAGATTTCCATGAACATGTTGTTACTAACTGCAAAGACAAAAGTCATTTGATTGAAAATATCATTGATATCAAGACCCCTTTTTTGCAATTCATCTGCATAAAGAGTAACAATAGAAGCCATTATACCTAAATCATCTACAGCGGATGAACCACTATCATTGTAAATAGAGAGGTCTATTAATATACTTTTTAAAGGAGATTTTAGCTCTATAGCATTTTTAATAGCCTCAGCAACAAAGTTAAATAAATTATCATGGTTATATGGTAAATATCCATTTTTTACAAGATATTTCAAAGGATCAGAAGCAAAAGAACCTTTTAAGGACATCATGTCTATCTTGTTGTCTGAACAGTATTTAAGAAATTCAGGTAGATAGGAATTACAAATCTCTATATCAATTTTGGGTAAACAGTCATTTGCTCTGTCTGATAAAATACCTTTAAAAGCAAGCTGAAAAAACTCATAAGCATTTTGCATAAGATATTCATTCGCGTTCAATTTAAGAGAATTCTGTCCTCTTTTTAAACTCTCTAAGACTCGACAATTCCATTCTATTATATTATCAACCTCGATCTCTTGCTGGACATCCCAACCTTTTGCAACTCTCTTTACACCAGAATTCCCTCTTACAAAAGGAAATTCACCGGGTAGGGTATCAACATAAGGCAGTTCATTTATGTCATCTTTATTGTAAATCCCATTTAGCGTGATGCCCTCACAAGTATCCGTTTTCATAATTTTGTCAAAAGGTGCACCTTTTAAAAGTTTTACAGCTTCAATTTTCCAATCTTCATAGCTTGGATAAGGAAATACGCTATTTAAAAGCATTTCTTTCTCAAGATTTTTATTCTTTGATACCGTCATAAATACTCCTTGATAACAATAATTTAATCATCTGGTAAAAGATTTATATTATGGATTTTTTGTCAACAGTTTTTTACGACACAAAATACAGAGAAATTTTAACACAGATGGTTAGAGCGTAATTCTGCGAGCAAACTCTTGAAGCGACAGAGAACACGGGGATATGGGAAATGTTATTTTCATGTATGGCTGGTGTAAGTGAAGGCATCATGGATTGATTAAACGGCTCCCACCTTCGGTGTGGACAGAAACCGCCAAAGACGACATATTTATCTCATTTTCTTTATTCTCTTGACAAAAAACCTGCATTTAAATAATGGATTGTCAATACTACGAAAACGAATGTTCGCACCTAGAGAAAATGAGAGCAAACATTCAGTAATACTATATGGAGACCACTATGAATAATGACGAATTAACAAAAAAACTTTTGGAAATTCAAGAGCAAATGCAAGCGGCAGCTGCAAAAGCCGATTTTGTAACCGTTATGCGACTTTCACAAGAAATAGGGCAATTACAACATCAGGCAACAATGCAATCTATTCAGGCGTTTGTACCCGTTAAACCTACAACGGCTATGCAATCTGCGCCCAATACTCAGGATATGGTTAAAGAATTCCAGCAATTAATTGGCGGTAGGTCAAAGGAAGAACTTGTAAGAGATGGGTTAGAAATCCAGAAAAAAGCAAATAAGTCAAGTGTGAGGGCTAAACATCCAACGGAGGCAGACAAAAACTCAGAAGGTATTCGACTCCCACAAACAGGTGTGACTCCAGCGGTGGATTTTGCACCACTTAGCGGCGGTCTTAAAATAATTGACAATAAATTTGTAGAGTTCGGCAGTTTCCCACAAGGTAAAAACGGCGAAGTGAAAAAAATTTTGTGGCGAGTTTTGGAAAACAAAAGCGGTGAAATGTTACTCGTAAGCGAACATATTTTGGCATGTAAAATGTGGCATGATACAATGACAAAGTCAACAATTTCGTGGGAGGTTAGCGACCTGCGAAAATGGTTAAACGGTTATTTCTATAACTCTGCTTTCAACAGTCAAGAAAAAAGCCAAATCGTAGAGCGATTGAACACAAAAAACGGTGTTTTTTATCATAAGGACAACCTTAATAAAGTGAAAACCCAATATGCAAAACATAATGTATTATATGACGATACTTTTGAGAAATACGGGGAGCAAGGCGGGGACACAAAAGACAAGGTTTTTTTGTTGAATGTAGGGGAAGCCATTGATTTTTTCAAAGAGAAAAGTTTCATCGTGCCTCAGACAGTTTGGATAGCAAACAAAGAAAGAGCTGCAACGGCAACGGATTATGCAATTCAGAGCAGTACTTATGTGCAAACTGGTATTACTCATGTAGCACTTCTTCCATTTGATGGCGAAACATGGTTAAAAGCAGAAGGCAAAGGCAACAAAAAAATCAAAGTTGCCCCGGAGTTTATAGGATGCGTAGATTACTGGTTGCGTAACGCGGGAATCAAACTTCCGTCGGGCTATTCGACCACTGCATCTGTTTGCCGCATGGGTTCACTTAAGGCAGGCGGAATAAGTGGTGGTACATCTGGTGTTCGCCCTGCGATACTTATAAATCAATAGAGAAGTAAATGGATTTAAATATGTAGGAAAATACAAATAACACGAAAACGATCATAAATTGTAGGGGTAACTCTAGTGCATAAGCGTCAACTTTCGGTAGAATGTGATTGTGGTGGCAGAGCTCGCCTCCGTCCAATTTTCCATTATACAATATGTTTGGACGGAGGCAAGCTCCGCCACTACAGACAGCATCACGAAAAGTTGACGCTTATGGGGTTACCCCTACGGTTTTCATGCATGGTTGGCGGCGAGAAAAGCTCGACATGGATTGATTAAAAGCCACACACCTTTGGTGTGTGCAAAGAGTATTAATAATCATAATACAAAATATTTGCATCTCTCAAGCTTTATACAACCTCCTTTATCAATCTGTTATAACCTTAATCAAAAAATGAAATTTTAAATAATAGTTGACAAAATAAGTTCAAGGAGATTTTTTGATTTTTGAAAAAAATTATCACTAAAGTAAATGGAGAGATATTTGAAAAATCAAAATGGAATAAAGGGGCTCATCTAAGGTAGTTTTTATGTTAAATAACAGCAATGTATTTGAGTTTTTAATAGTTTTTATGGTGAGTTTTTTGTTTGTTTACAATCTGACGCCTTTGATAATAAAATTAGCCTATAAAACAAATTTCTTAGACAATCCCGAAGCTCGTAAACTGCATAAAAAAGCAACACCTCTTTTAGGAGGCTTGAGTGTATTTATCGGTTTTTTTATACTTGTAGCAATAGATTCAATCTTAAATTCAGTACCTAGAACAAATTTTGCAACATTTGGTTATCTTTTGGGAGCTTTGCTGATAATGTCAGTAGGTCTTTTTGATGATAGATTTGGTATGTCGCCTTTTGTAAAGCTGTTTTTTCAATTATTAGTATGCTTTATATTTATACATACAAACGAATTGTATTATCTCTTTGGAAGTTCATGGTTATCAGTTTTAGTAATCATGTTTTGGATGACCGGTCTGATGAATGCATTCAATTTTTTGGACAATATGGATGGCATAATAGCAGGTATGTCTGGGATCTTAGCATTGGGATTTTATGCCATCTGTATATTAACCAAAACCCCATCAGTTCCGGACTTAAATAATTATGTAGGTCTATTGTCCTTGACTTTTGCTGGTGCAGTGTTTGGATTTTTACCGTATAATTTCAATCCAGCGAAGCTATTTCTTGGTGATGCTGGCAGTATGTTTATCGGATATTTTTTGTCAACAATGGGAATATTAACAGGTAAATTGGCAGTTAACAGTATGCAAAGCAATGTTTTTTATTTGTTGCCCATAATGATGCTGTCATTTGCGATATTTGATATAAGCCTGGTCAGTTTTACGAGAAAGAGAGATGGTAGACGAATATCTCAGGGTGGTAAGGATCATTCAACACATAGGATAGGAACCGCAATGGGATCAATAAAAATAACCGCTCTAATAGTTTACCTGATAAACTCAATCATTGCCTTAATAGCAATAGCAGTATTACAGATGAAATCTGTAGAACTATTAGTGCTTTCAACAGCAATTTTTATCGTGAGTTTCTTGTTTTTTGGAAGGAAATTAGATAAAGTACCAATAGTAGTGCCTGAAAATCAATTGAGAATTAAGAATGGGGAATTGAGAATTAAGAATTGAGAATTAAGAATTGAGAATTAAGAATTAAGAATTGAGAATTAAGAATTAAGAATTAAGAATTGAGAATTAAGAATTGAGAATTAAGAATTAAGAATTAAGAATTGAGAATTAAGAATTAAGAATTGAGAATTAAGAATTAAGAATTAAGAATTAAGAATTAAGAATTAAGAATTAAGAATTGAGAATTAAGAATTAAGAATTGAGAATTGAGAATAAGGTAACAAGCTGGTTGTGTTGTTATCGAAGAATAAAGACCTTTCACTGCTTTCAAGGTGACAAATGGTGTGGTAATATCGAAGAATAAAGACCTTTCACTGTTTTCAAGGTGACAATTGGGGTATGTGACAAGGAGATAAGAATAATTCGCGGTATCGCAATATCCACCTAACCATAAATAATTTAGTAAATTTTTATTATGGCATTAGACAATGTAAAACAGAATAAAAAGAAAAAAAATAAGTGAAAAAATAGATTTTAATTGACAAAATAAGGTCGATAAAAATCTTTGTAGTTTACTATACAATTTAGATAATAAAATGCATTTTTATTGAAAGTTTAGAAGAAGATAAGTCATTTTAGTTCAAAGCAGTTAGCAACAGAAATCAAGCTAATTTGAATTAAAACCAACTTTATTAAGAAATATGAAATAAGGAGTAGAGATGGTCAGACTAAGACTAACTAGAATGGGAAGTATCAATAAACCGTTCTACAGAGTAGTCGCTGTGGATTCACGCGCAAGGCGTGATGGTAAATACCTAGATAATGTTGGGTATTATGATCCTAAGCACAATCCATCAGTGATCAAGATTGATGCTGAAAAGGCAATCAAATGGCTTAAAGTAGGAGCTCAACCTTCTGAGACAGTGAAATCACTTTTTCGGAAAGCAGGCATACTTAAGCAGTGGCATGAACTTCGATATGTAAAGAAAGAGAAAGATTCTGAACTCGTAGTAAAGGAAGCGATTCCTGAGGTATTAGAAGTTCAAGAACCGTCAAAACCCAAAAAAACGAGGGCTAAAAAAGAAAAGATAACAGATCCAGAACCAGAATTGAAAGCAGTTCAAGAAAAACACGAAAAAGTCAAAGAAACAGAAGAAGTCGTTCTTTTAGCAGATGAAGCAGCCATCGAAGCGATAGTAGAAACAACAATCGAACAACCTGAGTTGATAGTTGAAAATGTAGAAGAAACAGAAACGCAGCAATCAAATGAGGAAGTTACAGAAGAAATCGCACCCATCGCGGAATCAGCCGAACCAATAGTCGATGAAGGCAAAGACCCAGAAACTGGACAATCACAAGACGAACCAGAAACTGAAGAAAAAAATTAAGAGGATGACATGAAAGAACTAGTAGAATTTATTGTTAAAGCATTAGTAGATGATCCATCTGATGTCCAAATCCATGAAATAACGGGAGACAAGATAACCTTGTATGAGTTAAAAGTATCAAAGAAGGATATCGGAAAAATCATCGGGAAAAAAGGAAGAACAGCTGTAGCTATCCGGACTATTCTCAATGCTGTATCTACAAAACAAGGTAAAAGAGCTGAATTAGAAATTGTTGAATAGACCATAAAAGGGCTAATATCTCACTTTTTTAGAACGAAGCTTTCCCATACTGGACGAAATAACGGATCTGATTTATGTCGTTCCTCAAGGTGACAAGAAAAGTATCCTACTAGAATTTGGTGTTTTTTTAACGATTTTAGGAAAAGGTGAATAGTGTTAACGAATTCAGATTTCCAAGGCGAAGTCGCAAATTTAGTAACAATAGGGAAAATAAGATTCACCGCCCCTCACAAGAATAAAATTTTTGTGTCAATTAATAAGGTGAGGATAGAATTAATCCTTACCTCAGCATATCAGCACTTGCTTGAAAAAATCAGTAAAGTGTATTTGATCTATACAGACCATAGAGTGCGTTACGGAAAAATAGATATTTTGAAAGTAATAAACGAGAAACAAGCAGTAATCAACATACTTGACAAGGATTTAAAAGACGAGGCAATCAACGAAAAGAGTATAAAAATCGCAATAGATGAAGAAGAAATCAATAAAATAGATGAGACAGCAATATACTTTGATCCAATCGGAATGCGAGTATTCTGGGAATCGAAGGACATAGGGCAGATCAAAGATTTTTTCTACAATGGAGCACATTATGTCTACGAAATAAAGCTGGAAGACGCTAGACTAGTTTTAGTTCCAGATGTTGATGCCTTTATAGAGGAAACAAATATCGAAAACCGTTTTATCAAGCTAAAAGAATTTGAGCAGTTTTTAGAAGACTAAGAGAAGACATACTGTTCAAGACATTAAGCAAATCATCACAACAGATGATAAATAAAACATTTTATCTCCTAATAAGTATGTAAAATAAAATCGACAAATGATAAAAATCCATATACTGACCTTGTTTCCAGCCATGTTTCATGGCTTTTTGTCTGAGAGTATACCTTTTATAGCGCAAGAAAAAGGTAAACTATCAGTAAATCTGATAAATATAAGAGATTTCTCAGAAGATAAACATCGAAAAGTAGATGACTATCCATATGGAGGCGGAGCTGGATTGGTGATGAAACCAGAACCTATAGCAGGAGCTATAGAATCAGTTTTGAAAAATATACAACCAGATAATGAATGTAGTGAGAAAACGACTGAATCAATAATTAAGAGTTCAGAAGCAAAAATCCCTATAATTTATTTTACTCCTCAAGGAAGACTTCTCAACCAACAGACAATACGAAATTATCTCATAACTCCCGAGATAATAATAGTTTGTGGTCATTATAAAGAAATCGACCAGCGAATCAGAGACAAATATATTACAGACGAAATATCAATAGGCGATTATGTTCTTTCAGGAGGCGAGCTTCCAGCGATGGTGTTTACAGATGCTATCGCACGACTACTTGACGATGTTATAAGTGATTTAGAGTCAGCCTTAACAGATTCTCACGAAAACGGATTGTTAGGTTATCCTTGTTATACACGGCCATACGAATTTCAAGGTATGAAAGTGCCTGATGTATTGGTATCTGGTCATCACAAGGAGATAGAAAAATGGTGCAAAGAGAAGTCAATGGAGCTAACAGCAAAGATAAGGCCTGAATTATTAGGGAAGAAAATGGAGAATGGATAATGGAGAAAATTTGTGTGAAATCAGACGAATTAAAGTCAAAAATATACATAGGTTTGGTGCACTATCCTGTATACAATAAAGCAGGAGAGACCATAACCTCAGGAATCACAAATTTGGATGTGCATGACTTATCAAGGTCGGCATTGACATTTGAAGTTCACAAATTTTATATAATCCACCCTAATGATAGACAAAAGGAGATCTTTGAGCAAATCTTGGGTTTTTGGAAAACAGAAATGGCGTCATTTTACAATCAACATCGCGTTGAAGCATTATCAGTCATTAGTTTTTCAAAATCGATAGAAGACACAATCGAAGAAATAAGAAATCAGGAAAAAATAGATCCTATCATCGTAACAACGACAGCAAGGCATCGCGATAATCAAATCAGTTTTCGTGAAACACGAAAATTGGCAGAAAACTCTGAGAGACCAATCCTTCTCCTCTTTGGAACAGGAAATGGCTTGCATGAAATAACCCATGAGCAAGCGGACTTTGTTTTGACCCCTATTCAAAACAAAGCGAAATACAATCATCTCTCGGTCAGAAGTGCGGTAGCAATTGTATTGGATCGATTATTTTCCGAAGAATATAAGGAGGAATAAATGGATGTAATCCAGATGGTAACGAAAGAAAATTTGAGAACAGATCTCCCAGAATTTAATGTAGGAGATACAATCAAGGTGCACTACAAAATAAAAGAAGGCGTCAAAGAAAGAATCCAAATCTTTCAAGGCATAGTTCTGCAAAAAAAAGGGGAAGGTCTCTCAAAAACTTTCACAGTCAGAAAAGTTAGCAACGGTGTAGGTGTAGAAAGGATATTTCCTTCTCATTCTCCACTAATTGATAAACTTGAGATTGTTCGTTATGGACAGGTTCGTCGAGCGAAACTGTTCTATTTACGTACTGCAAAAGGCAAAGCAAGTCGTATTAAAGAAAGACGAAATGTAACTAAAGCGTCATAAAAAGCGAAATCAATCGTAAATTATGTAGAATAGGGACATAGAAAATCTATGTCCCTTTATTTGTGTGCCCGACATGAACATCAGCTTGATGGTGTAAGTCCATTACAGGCTTGGTAGTAGGAACTGTTAGCTTAAGACAAGGGTGTCCATCGTGAGATGGAATCTGAAGGAAGTCGGCGGCAA
>WRLO01000043.1 GCA_009777575.1 Candidatus Cloacimonadota bacterium | reverse complement strand
GGATTGGAGTGGGGGTCCTGCCCTCCGTCAAATTTCCCATTGTATAATATTTTGGGCGGGAGACAAGCTCCGCCACTACAGACAGCACCACGAAATGTTGATACTTGTGGGGAAGAGATGTATATGAGGAGTAATTTTTTATCTTTAAATACGGAGTAATATAATGACCGAAAATGATTTAGAAAACCTAATTAAAGAATATTCAAATGCCACTGATTTTGAATCTAAGTCAAGTCTCGGCTTCCAAATAATCACTGAATATATAGCGAGATGTGATTTTGATGAATGTCGTAAAATTGCTTATGAGATTAATGAACTTTCTGAAAAGAATAACAACCTTGTAACTTGTTTTGAAGCCATCAACTCAGTAAGACTTAGTTATGAGTTACAGAAAAATTTTAAGCAAGTAAAAGAAGTCTGTAATGAAATACTTAAAATTGTTCAAATGATAGAAGATCCTTTCTATCAAGCACGCGCCTATCATAGTCTTGGTGCCGCCGAACACAATTTAGGAAATTTTCATGGAGCAATCGAAATTTACACAGAGGCAATAAAGTATTATGAAAAATGCAGCCAAAATGAGACAATGAAAGATAGAATTAATCAAAACATGGCTGCATTATATGTCAATATAGCCCTAATTTATAGACATTTAAAAAGAGCAGATGCGGCAGTAGAATGGTGTAAAAAGGCTATAAAAGTTGATAAAAAGATGAGTAATCCTCAAATCATAGTTAATATGGGATTGTGTCATCTAGAAAAGAAAGATTATGCTTTAGCACTTGGATATTTCAGAAGAGCATTAAAAATTGCCAAAGAAGTCAATAATTATGCGAGTTTTCCAAACTTTTTTTTAGTTACCGCATCAGTTTATTTAGCAAGAGACCAGTTTGAGAAAGCCTTTCCATATTTATTGGATGCTTATGAATATAGCCAAAAATACAATCCTGCACATATATTTTGGGCATGTTCAGAATTGGGGTATGTATATACCCAAAGAAAAGATTTTGAAAATGCGAAAAAATACTTTAATGAAGCGTTAAATTTAATAGAGAATAAAACAAAAAATGAAAAGATTGCTTTTTATCAAAAATATTGTGAATATTGTTCATTGATAGGCAATGATTCCGATGCTTATAAATACAATAAAATGTGTCTTGAACTGAATAAAGAGATATACAACGAAGATTTACTGAAACAAACTACATTTATGACTGCTCAGTTTGAGTCTGAACAAACTAAAAAAGAACTTGAAATCTATAGACTTAAAAATGAAGAACTAATGAATTCACAAATCATCATAGAGCAGAAAAATAATGATTTAGTTTACGCAACAATGACAAAAGACAATATTCTCGGCATAATTTCCAATGATTTACGAAATTATATAGGGTCTATTTTATCTGCTAACGATATTTTTATTACTCGGCATGATGCTTTTGCAGAAAATAAACACATTCAAACTATCAAAAATTCATGTAATAAAGCCTTATCTCTTGTCAATGATATACTTTATATGAATAATGTTGACAACGAAGCGAGTTCTGTATTGTCATTCGAATACGATATAAATAAGGCAATAGAGGGCTTTATGGAAAATCTAAGGCTTTTAGCAAAAAGAAAAAATATCGAAATCATAATCGCATATTGCTCAGAAATTTTTTTATGTGATATTAACAAAGACAAATTGCACATAGTTATCAGCAATCTATTTACCAATGCGATAAAATATACTCCAAAAAATGGAAAGATCCTTGCTAAAACAGAAAAAAAAGATAATATTTTTAATATACACATAAGAGACTCAGGAATAGGTATGGATGAAACTCTTGTCTCAAAACTATTTGAGAAATATTCAAAAACTGGTAGGCGAGGAACAGAAGGCGAGGAATCAAAGGGTTTAGGGCTTTATATAGTGAAAACTATATTAGATAAATATAATGCGAAAATTGATGTCATTTCTGAGGTTGGTAAAGGAAGTGAGTTTATTGTGTCGATACCTATATAGAAACTAGCAAATAATATTTAAGGAGACATTATGAGATTTTATGATTTTCCGGAAGCCTGTGATTTATTTGTCACAGACCAATTTTTTGATGATTGCACAAATTTTTACAAAGACCTTTTTGGGAAAAAAAAATACAAAGATTTTTTGGATTGTGCCGTAGGAACAGGACAAATGTTGATACCGCTTGCACAAATGGGTTTTAATGTTACTGGGACGGATATAAATCAAAATATGATAAAAAAAGCGACCTATAATTTCGCACAAAACAAGCTGCTTGGCACTTTTCATGTCTGCGATTTTAAAGATTTGAAATCAAAAGTAAGATTTGATTATGATTGTGTTTTATGTAGTGGCAATTCACTCGGACATGTAAAAAATGAAGACATACCAATTGCTATACAATCAATGGATTCTGTTTTGAGACCGGGTGGAATGATTTACATCGACTCAAAAAATTGGGATAATGTCCAGTTGAGAAGACAAAGATTTTATCTCTTTAATCCAGTTATCCGCGATAGAGGTCGGGTGAATTATGTTCAGGTTTGGGACTATAACAAGGATGCTTCTATAATCGTGTTTAATTATTTGATATTTGAAGAAATAGATAATAAAATAGTTTCTAAAAGACAATATTATGAGATTTATTATCCATTTAAAATTGGTTTGGTTCTACAAACCCTCGAAGAAATGAATTATAAAAATATCGATGTTTGTAAACTTGGGGATACCAGTCAAAAAGACCTTGAAAAAATAGAATGGTATGCAATAACAGCAGAAAAACCGATAGAGGAAATAACTCCGAAAGTCACTATTTAATTTTCTACAAAAGCAAAAGAACATAAAGAACAAGATTGTGGCTTATTTACATAGTTATTCTGTAATAGAATTCTTTCAAAACGAAGGACAGATCAGGTATGATGAAATAGTTCGTAAAGATTTACCCTTGCTTGAAAAATTCAACGAAATGGCATACAAAAGATATATACGCACAGCAAAAATAAGTGATGTCTTGGAAAAGGAAACTATATTAGTAAACTTAAACTGTGCTGAAATCGTTGATGGTATATACTATTTTACAAATGCAGGGGCATTGTTTTTTCGTTTAAATGAAGATGATGTGAAATATCGTCATGCAGGAATCGTCTGTGCTTTGTATAAAGGAACAGAAAAAGCTAATATAATTGATGCTAAAGAATTAAATGGAGATGCTGTAAGCAATATAGATGATGCTATAATATTTTTGAAACGACATTTGAATATAAGCTATAAAATTAAAACTTTACAACGAGAGAGTATACTCGAATTACCGGAAGATGCATTACGAGAGGCAATTGTAAACGCTATTTGTCATAGAAATTATTTTGAAAAAGGTGCACGGGTCATGGTAGAAATATTTGATGACAGGGTTGAAATAACCAGCCCCGGTGGTGTATGCAAGGGGATAACGGCTGAAAATTTTGGAAAAATAAGCATTACAAGAAACTCTGTAGTAGCGAGTTTGTTACAGATGATAGGATATATCGAACAAATGGGAACAGGAATAATCCGAATGAAAAATGCTACTCGAGAAGCTCATGTGGCTAGTCCCGAGTTTGAGTTTAAAGACTTTTTTAAGGTTATTTTCAAAAGAAAGGAAATTGATATTCCATCGATTGCACAGACCTATGTTAGCGTAGGCAGCGATAGAACAGCGATAGAAAACAAAAAACCAGCGATAGACAGCGATAGAACAGCGATAAAAAACAAAAAACCAGCGATAGACAGCGATAGAACAGCGATAGAAAATAAAAAACCAGCGATAGACAGCGATAGAACAGCGATAGAAAATAAAAAACCAGCGATAGACAGCGATAGAACAGCGATAAAAAACAAAAAAACAGCGATAGACAGCGATAGAATTTTTACAATTTTAGAATATCTTAAACAGAATGGTCGCGGCAAAAATGTGGATTTTTCAAATTTGTTTGGATTGAGTTCACAAAGAACTAGAGAAATTATTCAAGAAATGATACAGAAAAAACTCATCGAAAAACAAGGAGATAAACGTTTTACATACTATGTTCTGAAAAAATAAAAGAGGACTAAAATTGGAATGTATCAGATAAAGAAATCCCTAAAATAAAAAACTTTTGTGTAAAACTACTTAGAGAGGAAAGCTAAATAATGAATAATTCAATAATTAACGATATAAGGGACACTATAAAACCTATTGCTATACAATATAATTTATCAACTGTCTGGATATTTGGTTCTTATTCAAAACAAACTCAAAATTTAGATAGTGATATTGACTTAATTGTAAAAACAGAAGATGTAATAGAAGGGTTTAAATTAATTGAGGTTAAATATGCCTTTGAAGAAGCACTTAATAGAAAAGTTGACCTAATAACTACAAATAGCATTAAAGGCTCACTATTGGAAAATGAAAATTTAGGACAGTTTGTAATCTATGAAAAAAAGTAAATATGAGGACAAAAAAATGAATATTTTATCAAAGATTATAGTATTTATTATCACATCTTTGTATAAGTTTCGAGTTTGGTATTTCAAATTAAAGATGTTTCTTATCAAAAGATTCAAGAAAAATTACAAACAAACCACACATTCTGAAAGATTAGAAGAATGCAAACGAATAGTAGATTTAGCATTTCAAGCCATAAAAAATAAATCACCCAAACTGCTCACACCTCATTTAGCTATTGATTTTACGATGTTTAAACAGCAGGAGCCTATAGCCTCTATGGCATTGAGTTCGTTTATACAACAATTTGATGAAGAGATTGATAGTTTTCTAGTGGTCAACGATACTTTGAATAAAAGAATTTTGACTTTGAATTGTGAACTTAATGTCATAAATCCTCTTAAAACAAGATTTATTGTTTTTAGATTTAATGAAGATTGTCAAATCAAAGAAATAGAACTTGTAGGAGCAAGAGCCAAAATTATTAAACATGAAGATGATGGGAATCGGCTTGTATTTGATAAACCCGCAGAGAAAATAATATCTATTCCTTTTGAATTGAAGGGAGACTTGATTTTTGTATCAGCAACAATAAATGGTGAAAAGAAGCCCTTTATCATTGACACTGGGGCACCAAACTTGCTTCTCAATAATAAGTATTTTGAAAAACCAAGTAATTTATTTATGGGTGGTGAAACTCAAAGTGCTACAGGAACAGTATCAGATATGGCTTATTTTCATGTTTCTGATTTCAATTTTGGAGAAATAAAACTACACTCTCAAGATGTGATGACAGCAAATATCACTCATTTAGAAGATTTTATAGGAACTGAAGCTTATGGTTTGATAGGATATGGAGTTTTCAAAGATTATGATGTGTTGCTTGATTATGAAAACAGGGTCATTACACTTCTTAATCCTGAAGTATCAAATAATTTTCTTGAAAAGAATTATCCTAATAATGCTTTTGATAAAGTTCCTATAGAAATGAACGGACATCTCGCTAAAATAAGAGGCACAATAGGTAAAATGGAATTGGATTTCAAAATTGATACAGGAGCAACTGTAAATTCTCTCAATGAAAGCATTATAAACGATTTAATCGAGCAAATTGTTGTTGATGAAGAAACAGATACTTTATACGGTTTAGCCAAAGAAACAATTGAAATAAAAAAAGGATATGTCAAAGAACTAACCATTGGCAATAAAGCCTTTTATGACCTAAAGACAATTTTCGAAGCGAACCTAGTGAAAAATGTTGATAATGTGATAGGATATGAGATACTAAAACAACAAAAATGTTTGATAAGCTATGTGGACAAATATATGGTTTTTGTGGGTTCAAATTTGGGGGGAATTTTCTCCCACTCCTCTATTTGAGTAATATCATCCTTTTCACCGCCACAAAATCATCCGAATCTACAGCCATTTTGTAAAAATAAACTCCACTGCTCAGCTCACGCCCTATATCATCTAAACCATTCCAGATAGCTGTGTGCTCTCCGCTATTCAGAAAGCCCTCAAAAAGTTTACGAACCTTTTGTCCTCTGATATTGTAAATATCTATCAAGACTATTGAATCTACAGCTACATTAAATCGAATAGTCGTTTCAGGATTAAAAGGGTTTGGGTAGTTTCCTATCAATTTGAAATTCGCTAAAGATATAGGGTCTACAAAATCATTTTCCGAGACTGTGTAGTCAAAATCATAAACCCAGACTCCAGCATAAGCAAACTGAACCATTTTGTTTATCTCTGGATAAAAAAAGGTATGCCATTGCGTTCTATCTGTTTCATCTTTTTCCCCAACTTTATGTAGTCTACCATTGTAAATCGAGTAAAATTCAGAGTATAAATCGTCATTATAGGCATTTTTTATGATAATGCCATTGAAAGTATTGATAATTCTGTCTCTCGGAAAAGTATGCAATAGGCTGATTTGCTCATTTTCAATACTGAAATTTTGTATTCTTGAAAACTCTCTCCAAGTATCCATAGTGATTAAATAATCATCATTGTGATAAGACACACCGTCTGCACCAGAAACATTTTGCGAAAACAAGATATTTTCAAAATCATTTATATCCCTAAAGATAAGATTGTTATTTTGAACATTTATGACATAGTCTTTGGGTTGGTTTGTCCAAAAATGTTGGATATATCCCTGTAATGAGCCGATATATTCAAGTTCATAGTCGATATTCGTCAGCTGGGAAGCAGAGGCCACCTTATTCGTCAGCTGGGAAGCAGACGCCACCTGAAGCCTATACACAACATGAGTATAATCAAAGTCAAAAAAGAGCAAATCGTCAATGATTCGAAAATCTCTATAATATCCGTGATTTAATTTGAAGTCTTGCATAAACTCTATTTTGTCGTCAGTTATTTTGTATATTTCAAAATGACAGTTTCTAAGATCATTTCCGATGGTTCCTGCAACTAATAGTAAATCATCTTTTATTGCTGCATTCATATTTACTTTCCAGACATCATAAACTAAGCTATGTATAAGTTTGTTTTCGATGGTTGAATAAATGTCATATTTTGTTTTATTCAAATTGTTGTTTAAAACATAGTTTGTATCCCAAAACAGAGCATAAAGGTCATTTCCACCAAGTGAATAACTTACACTCCAATTGTTTCTTCCATGAAAAAACACTTCTGTAGGCTCATTACTTACATCATAAACCCTGAGACCAAAATTTTTATTCATGTATAAATATGGGTAATGTAATTCCATGTTTTTTTGCATTCCAGAAGCACCAGTTCCATTTGACTCACTAAAAATCAATGCCATGCCACCCTCTTCTTCAATTTGATAAACATACAAAAAGCCGGCTATAACGGAGGCATACAAATAATCACCAGTATAGATAGCATAGTCGACTGATTCTTGATAGTCTGTCCATAAATAGTGTGAAATCTCTGGGTTCTCAATGTCATCTATGTCTATGATGATGACACCTTGCCAATGAGAAAGCACAAATTTTCCATTTTGGATTTCCATATCTGTTATTATATGATAATAAGTGATAGGGATTTCTGAAAGCTTTGTCAGTTCGTAGTCGTTATCCTCATCGATATTGTAAAACTCTATAATATCAGTGAAAATTGTGCCTGTTACTGGGTGAGGTTCTTCGCTGTGAGGTTTTGGGATAATGAGTAGATTGTCTTTTTTATACATTTGCCAACCACTAAAACTGGTTATATCACCATCTCTTTGAAAAGTAGTTTTATCGTATCGAAATGTTCTATAAACATTAGATGAAGACATCATGATATGTTGACTACTGAAAATCACAGAAGGGATATAAGGGTAGATAATATCGGTGAGATTGAAACTTGTCAGCTTTTGCATTGGGGTTTGTGACAAATCAAAGACTGTTAGTTTCCACCTTACATCTGCATCATTGATACTTATGATATAAAGCCTATCTTCGTCAAAATAAGAGTTATAATTAAACCTACCTTCAAACCTGCTCAATCTTTCAAGGCTACCATCAGGCAGTCTATTAAACTCTTCGACAGAGTATTGATTGACTATCAAAAGCTTGTTTTGGTAGGAATGGACACCTCTATAATAGAAATCCATATCCAAAACAAGAATCTCATTTGAAAAGTTAGTGATATCACCGATGGTGGGGATGGAAAAGAGGGGGGCGTTTTGAGGTTCGTTATCAATTTGCCGATTGGAAATCGGCTCTACGGTATCAAGATAAATATCAAAATAAGCTCTCTCATTTACGACTTGAGTAGAGAAAGTTTGCCCATTTACTTTCATGACCACAGTTTCCGCTATTTGCGTTGTCGATGGGTTGTGAATAGTTTGCATAAAATACCCATTGTGAGCGATGGTATTGATTGTTTTTAATGAGGTTTTGGCACTATTATGCAGCTCAAGGGTGATGATCATGGCAGATATGGTTTCATTGCCAGAGGAAATACTCCCTTGGATAGTGAGGCTATTTACTGATGTCAAAAGCATAAGTAATAGAATTGATACAAGAATTTGTTTTTTCATATTTTTACTCCGAGACTTTATTTATGCAATGATTTTTATTTTAGTGAAATTGTCAAGTGGAATTGCTGTTTTCTGTTATATGATAGCTCTAAAAAAAAAATAATACCACTCCAACAACCATTTTTCCACTATGAATATAGGTTTTGTAAAAAACTGTTCTCAAATACAATTTTTTCAAAAAAATGCAGGATTTTTTATTTTTCTTTGTTATGTAAATTAAAATATATGTCGATATCAATCATCATAAATATATATTTTTAATATGGAGGTAACGCCTTGAAATACAAATTTTTTATCATCATTCTGATATTCCCTATATTATTGATATCAGAAAATTACACTTTGGAGGAATTGCTCAGATTAGCTCTACAAAACAATACGACTTTACAGCAATCAAATATCAATCTTCAAATGTCACAAGCGAGAAGGACTTCGGCTCGTGTCCTGCTTTTCCCAGAAGTGTCTGGTAGCATAGGCACTTCAGAAAATTTTGCTAGCCGAGACCCAGAAGACAATAGGCATAATGCAATGAGTGTGGATCTATCTTACGCTATAGCTTTAAATTATGACGCTTTTTTTCAAAATAGAAATGCTCAGCATGACTTAAATCTTGCTGTTATCACAAATGAAATCCAGATGCAAGACATCATTTATGACATCATACAGAGCTATATAAATGTTTTGGAAAATCAGATGAGACTAGAATTGCAAGACGAAAATATCACTATTCAAGAAAGTATAGTTACTGAAAGCCAGCAGCTTTTTAGGCAAAATAGAATCACGCAATTTGAGGTTCAGCAAAGCGAAATAAATCTTTTGAACGCCAGAATAAACGCCTTGAATGCAAGCAATAATCTGACATTGAGCAGAAACAGACTTTTTGACCTGATAAATATCACTGATGAAGGGAAAGGACTTGCTGAAGTGCGTTTATATGAAAATGAACCTGTTGAAAATTTTTCGAGACAGATAGATTTCAACCAAATACTTCAGGTTCAACAACAAAATGAAACTGCCGAAAGGTATAGAACCAATATCAATCAGACAAAACTTGATTTCTTTCCTGACATAAGATTAAGATATACCTATAGTTACGGTTTGTCAAGCAATGACTTTTCTTTTGATAGAGAAAACAAAACCAACACTCTGGGCTTGAATATGTCATATTCACTAAATAGATTGTATCGCAATAAATACTCTTATCAAGTTGCCAATCTTTTAGATGAACATCATCAACTCGGCACGAGTAGGCTTTTGTCAGATATAAATTTGAGATACAATCAATATTTAGAAGAGCTGAATTATTTACAACAGCTTAATGGACTACAGCAAAATAGGGTTCAGCAAACAACTGATAATCTCGATATTGCTCAGCAAAGATATAGACTTGGTCTGTTGACCCAGCTTGACCTTGACAGAGCGAGATATGATTATTTAAATTCTCGAATTGACCTTGAGGTTAATCAATATCAGCTCATACTCAAAAAACTTAGCATAGATCACCTTTTATCAAATATCTTGAGCGGTGTCAGAGAATTTGATTTAGGTTTGTCAAATTAGGAGAAAGAAAATCAATATGAAAAAGAAAATTTTTATTATTATCATTATCGCAGCTGCACTAGCTGGAGGGCTTTTGTATGCTCAATTTCAAAGAAATCAAAGCAGGCTTACTTGGAGGACTACCCCTGCCAGCAACAGAACTGTTACTTCAACTATCACTGCTACTGGCACTATCAATCCTGTAGTCCAAGTGAATGTAGGCACAGAGGTCTCTGGTCGCATAGAACGGATTTACAAAGATTTCAATGATACTGTTCGAAGAGGTGAATTATTAGCAAGATTGGATACCACAACCCTCCAGATGGCTTTAGAAGATACTCGAATTGAGCTTAGAAAAGCACAATTGACTGCTAATGACAATTTGATAGATTTAAATAGAGCTAAAGAACTTTTTGAAGCCAATATGGTGCCTCAATTTGATTTACAAAGGGCTCAATTGAATTATGATATTTCTGTGGAAAATGTTGAAAGAGCAAATTTTTCTGTTCAAAGAGCTGAAACAAATCTAAATAATGCCTTGATATACTCGCCCATCGATGGAGTTATTGTGTCAAGAGCTGTCGATGAAGGACAGACCGTAGCTGCTAGCTTGAACGCCCCAACTCTCTTTATCATTGCCAACAATCTCGATGAAATGCAAATAGAAACCCAAATCGATGAAACCGATATTGGTAGGGTCGCTTCTGGACAAAGAGCAAGATTTACCATCGATGCCTACCCAGATATGAATTTTTCAGGTCAGGTAAGGCAAGTCCGGTTGAATCCTATTGTTGAATCCAATGTGGTCACATATAGAGTTATCATCGATTTTAATAATCCAGAAAAATTAATCATGCCGGGAATGTCTGCAAATGTGGAAATCATTATTGACCAAGTTCAAAACACCCTCGCTATCCAAGAGAGAGCTTTACAATTTCGACCTTCAAAAGAGATATGGGAATCATTTGGGTTAAAATGGGATGATGCCCTTGCTCAAAGTCCCCGTGGTAGACTTCGTCAACAGGTAGGTGCTGCTCAACCAACCCAACAAATCTGGGTTTTACAAGATGGACTACCAGTGCAAGTAAGCATTCAAACAGGTATCTCTGATGGTTCATTTATTCAAGTTTTATCGGGTTTAGATGAGGGACAGGAAGTTATCATCGGTGTAAATCACCCTGAAACTCAAAGACAATCAGGTGGCATGGCATTTGGTGGTAGTGGCGGTGGACAAAGAGTAATACGGATGTAGGGAAAAAATGAACCCAATAATAGAAGTAGAAAATTTACATAAAACTTATATAGTCGGAGATATTAAAGTAAATGCCTTACGAGGTATCAATCTGACTATCCATAAAGGCGAATTTGTTGCCATCATGGGTGCGAGCGGTTCAGGAAAAACTACTTTGATGAATTTACTCGGTTGCATGGATGTCCCTACCGCAGGCTCATATCGCCTTGATAGTGTCGACATTCAGTCTATGGATGAAAATCAACTCGCAGACATCAGAAATCAAAAAATAGGTTTTGTTTTTCAGCAATTTTTTCTTTTATCAAGAACTACTGCTCTCGAAAATGCTGAATTGCCGTTGCTTTATAGAAAAGATATAAAAAAAGCTCTGAAAAAACAAAAAGCTCTTAAAGCTCTCGAAATTGTCCAAATGAGCGACAGACTCGACCATCATCCAAATCAATTATCAGGAGGACAACAACAAAGAGTAGCTATTGCGAGAGCCATTGTTAATGACCCCGTAATACTTTTTGCTGATGAACCAACTGGAAATCTTGATACGAGAACAAGTCTCGAAGTCATGAACTGTTTCCAAGAACTTCATAAAAAAGGTATCACTATCATCATCGTTACTCATGAACCTGATATTGCAAAATACACCGACAGAGTTATCAGTTTCAGAGACGGTAGAATCAAATCAGATGTCAATAATACAATAAAATACAATGCTGCAGACGATTTGAAAAACTTGCCTTTAGATGATGATGATTAGATTATATAAAACGAGGTAATAAATGAACATTTTCGATATATTTAAAGTAGCTTTTAAATCACTTTTAAAAAATAAAACAAGAACTTTATTAACCATGCTTGGCATAATCATTGGCGTTGGAGCGGTTATAACAATGCTCGCTATAGGTGAGGGTGCGAAACGAATTGTAGAAGACCAAATTCAAAGTATGGGAACAAATGTCATTACTGTAAGATCAAATTTTCAAACCGGAGCTGTTCGAACTGAGGCAGGCTCTGGAAATAGGCTTTCTCTCGCAGATGTCGATGCTATCATTGACAATGTAGAAGGGATTAACTATATCTCTCCCGTTATTGGGACATGGGGACAGCTAAGACACAGAAACTACAACTGGCGAACAGGCGGCGTGGGTGTAGATTTAGACTATTTTTTCATTAGAAATTATGAGATAGAAGACGGTCAAATGTTTTCTACTCAAGACATAAATTCTGGTGCAAAGGTCATCATACTCGGTAAAACGATAGCAGACGCTCTTTTTCCTGATGAAGACCCCATAGGTCAAAATATCAGACTCCGTAACACACCCTTGAGAGTGGTTGGCGTCCTTAGAGGTAAAGGGCAAAGTGCGGTCAGTGGTGATCTCGATGATATCTTTTTATTGCCTTATACGACTGTCTTGCAAAGGTTTACGGGCTGGAGGCAACCTTTTATTTCTATAAATGTTTCCACTATTTCCCAAGGTGCTATCCCTTATGTGCAAAGAGAAATAATGCAATTGCTACTATCGAGACATAGAGGCACAACAGAAGAGGATTTTTTAGTTAATTCTCAAACAGATATGGCTGAAATGGCGAACAGCGTTTCCCATACCATGACCTTATTGCTTGCCAGTATAGCAGGTATTTCCCTCGTGGTAGGAGGTATCGGTATCATGAATATCATGCTCGTCTCTGTAACTGAAAGGATAAAAGAAATTGGTCTCAGAATGGCTGTCGGTGCAAAAAAAAATGATGTTTTATTACAATTTATTATCGAAGCTATTTTCATCAGTGTACTTGGAGGGATAATAGGCATTTTGCTTGGCTCTGTTTGCACAAACTTACTGGGAAATCTTATGAATTGGAATACGGAAATCACTATCTGGTCTGTCATTCTGGCTGTGAGCTTTTCTTGTATTATTGGTGTATTTTTCGGCTGGTATCCAGCTAGAAAAGCTGCAAATTTAAACCTTATAGATGCTCTGAGATATGAGTAGTTTTATCTTGTTTATAGCAATTCCACTAGACATTAGCCAAAATATTATAGGGGGAACCCCATAAGTTTCTACCAAGCCATTATTCCTACGGAATATTCAAAGAAGAATAATCAATCAGAAAATAGCCAATCGGTGTTATGAAAATATGACATACTTATGCTACTACCACCAAAAGTTTAAGGTGGGGCAAAGGATATGAACCACTGAGACCAGAGGTTCGATTCCAGCGAGCTGTAACTATAAAAAACTCTCCTGCTCTCAGTGATCTCTGTGGTTAATTTTATGAAGTTATTTACCTCTCCCCTACTCTCACTCCTCATCACACAAATATTGCTTTAAATGGACAAGAAGGTAAACAAGCACCACATTTTATACATCTATCCTGATGTATTACATGGATCTGTTTAACTTCACCTTCAATAGCATCATTGGGACAGACTTTTTTACATTTTGTGCAACCTTTACATTTATCAGGGTCTATGTGATAAACTTTGAGAGCTTCACATTCTCCAGCGGGACATTTTTTTTCATTGATATGAGTGAGATATTCATCTTTGAAGTATCTGATAGTGGTCAAAATAGGATTTGGAGCTGTTTTCCCGAGTCCGCAGAGAGAAGTGTTTTTTACTACTTCTCCAAGTTCTTCAAGGTCATCAAGGTCTTCCATAGTCCCTTCGCCTTTTGTAATCCTTTCTACTGTTTCGAGCATTTGCTTTGTTCCGATTCGGCATGGAACACATTTTCCGCAGGACTCTTCTTGTGTAAAGGACATAAAGAAGCGAGAAATTTCACACATACAAGTTTTACTATCAAGAACTACGAGTCCACCTGATCCCACCATAGCACCGACTTTTTGGAGCGAATCAAAATCAATCGGCATATCGAGATGTTCTTCTGTCAGACAACCTCCAGAGGGTCCACCTATTTGAGCTGCTTTAAAGATGCCATCATCTTTCATTCCACCACCGATATCAAAAATGATTTCTCTCAAAGTTATACCCATTGGCACTTCGACAAGTCCTGTATTTCTTATTTTTCCTGTTAAGGCAAAGATTTTTGTACCTTTACTTTTTTCTGTTCCAATTTGTGTATACCATTCCCACCCATTTTTCAAAATAAGTGGGACAGAGGCGTAAGTTTCCACATTGTTTATATTTGTAGGTTTGCCAAAAAGTCCTTTTTCGGCAGGGAAAGGCGGTTTGGGAGTTGGCATGCCTCTTTTCCCTTCAATAGAAGAAAGAAGGGCACTTTCCTCACCACAGACAAAAGCGCCGGCTCCAATAGCGATTTTCATTGTGAAATTGAAGCCTGTACCCATGATATTATTGCCGAGTAAACCCATTGCTAATGCTTGGTTTATGGCTATTCTATAGCGTGCAATAGCGAGAGGATATTCAGCGCGAACATACACATAACCCTCGTGAGAACCAATAGCATAAGCAGCTATCGCCATACCTTCGATGACTTTGTGGGGATCGCCTTCGAGTATACTTCTGTCCATAAAAGCGCCTGGGTCGCCTTCATCAGCATTGCATACCACATATTTTATTGGTTCTGCTTGTTTTGCAGCAGCTCTCCATTTAAATCCTGTTGGAAAACCTCCACCGCCACGCCCTCGAAGTCCTGATTTATCTATTTCTTCTATTACTTCTTCGGGTTTCATCTCAAATAAAGCTCTTTTCAACCCTAAATAAGCTCCAGCAGCCACAGCATCGTTGATATTTTCAGCATCAATGATTCCAGATTCAGCGAGAACTCGCCGCGTTTGCTTTTTATAAAAATTCATCTCATCGGCAAGAGGAGTATTGTCAAATATAAGCTCTTCAATAATTTCATCTTTGAGAATAGTTCTTTCTATGATGTCTTCGACATGTTCAGGACCTACACGAATATAAAAGATTCCTTTAGGAAAAACTTCAGCAATCGGTCCGACCTCACAAAAACCACGGCAACCAGTTTCAAATACATCAATCTGATCTTCTAATCCTTTTTCTTTTAGAACTTCATCAAATCTATCTTTTAACCGTTGTTCACCAGATGCGAGACAGCCAGTTCCTTTGCACAAAGCAATCTGTGCTTTAAAAAGATTGGTCTGTTTGTTGTAAATCCCTGTTAGATCATCAGCTATCTTCTTTTTTTCATCGTCCAACTCAACAAGACCCAATTTGTATTGGCAATATTCTATGCAAGGATGACCTATTTTTTTATACATTTCTTTAGAAATTTTTTCTACGACTGGCTGCATTCTTCAGACTCCTTTTCCTTTTTGATATCATCTAGTATTTTTATCATTTTTTCAGCGTTGATATGACCAAAGATATGACCATCTACTATCACTGCGGGTGCCATTGCACAGGCTCCGATGCAGGCTACAGTCTCCAAAGTGAGAAACATATCCTCTGTCGTTCGGTTTTCCGAAGTTAGTCCATAATCTTTTCTGACTCGAGTGATGATTTCTTTTGCTCCACGAACATGGCAGGCTGTCCCATCACAGACTTGAACTATATGTTCGCCTTTGGGTTCCGTAGAAAATTGAGCATAAAATGTCGCAACCCCATAAATGCTTGCTAGCGGCAAAGACATTTTGTCTGAAATGTAGCTCATAATATGTTCAGGTAAATACTTATGCCTATTCTGAACGCTCTGTAATATTGGTATCAAAGATGTTTTTGATACTCCATAGTTCTCAATGATCTCATCCAACCAGTCTAAGGGTTCATTTAATATGTCATCCATAATTTCCTCCGTTTATTTATGTTGTTGGCTGTAGGAACTCATTTTCAATCATGTTTTACGCCCTAAGATTGTAAAAATAAGTTCCCACAACCAACAATTATTCTTAAACAGTGCCATGAAAATAATTTTTGTTTAAATGTAAAGGAAAAAGTAAAAATTATGATAAATTTGTTATAAAGATTGTTATAACAAGGGTTTTTACAGCATAAATTTTTTTAATTGTTCTTCTGCTTGAAATTTCCAAAATTCTTTCCCATCTACGAAAGAAATTCCCTTTTTCTCGCAATATTCCACTAGCTTTGTCTTATTTTCAGTATAGGGTAAATCGATAACCTTGTTGAAAATCTTAAAATCATATATATCAAGGACATTTTCGCCTTTCATGCCTAGTGGAGTAGCATTTATCAGACATAAGTCTTCTCTTTGTGGTATCTTGTCAATAATTTTATTTTTTTGATATTTCATTTTTAGATATTCAGTTTTCTTTTTATTTCTGCTCACGATTATTATGTCGTTATCCGGTAACATCTTCAAAACTGTTTCTGCCATAGCTCCAGATCCGAACAATATTATCAATGTTTGATTTGATATGTTTAGCTGATGGAAAGATTTTTCAAATCCAACTTCGTCTGTTAAAAAGACTTCATTTTTTAGAGGTAGCCATAAATTTATTATTTCTTGCTCTTTACCTATCATACTAGAAATTTTATCCTTGAAAGGCATTGTGATAGAAAATCCATAAAAATCAAGTTCAGCATTTTTCACGAAATTCACTATATCACTGATGTCTTCAGTTAAAAATGGCAAATAGACCGAGTTTATGTTCTCTCTTTGAAAAAAAGAATTGTAAAAACTCAATCCTAGCGAGTTTAATATCTGTGACCCACCTATGATTCCACCCATTTTTGTGCCTTTATTAATGTTCTGTAAATTGTATTGCAAGACATCATTATCAGTTAATTGATTGGGAGCAGTTTCATAACCTTTTTTACCAAAATAAACTGCTTTTGAACCAAGTTTTTTATACAAAACCCTTGACAGTAAAGAAGTTTTTCCTACTGATAATAAACAATAATCTAATTTCATAGTTTTCAATTGGTTGTTGATTGTATAAAGCTCTGTGAGAGTGTCTATTTTATAAACGAATTTAAAGAAAAATGGTGTAGGAATTTCTTTCCAAGCAGGGTCAATTTCAAAAAATGAACGACTATTGTCATGCACAGAAACTATAATTCTATGTTTATATAAAGCAATATCAAGCATTTTTGTGAGGTCATTAAAATAGCGAAATTCTATATCTATAAAAAAATCTGTATGTTTCAACAATTCTGCATAAAAATCAAGTCTTTTTTCCAGTGACCCTTCATATAAACCACCTTCTGATATGTCTCGCAGCGTGATGATGGTCTTTTTATCAGAAAAAAAATCAGGGATTTGAAATGTTGATTCACATAAATCAAGCCGCAGTTCAAACATATCTGGTTTAAAACAGCATTTATCAAAATTATTTTCATTGGTACTGTAAATAAGCATTTTTTATCCTTTACCTTTTTTTCTCCTTTCGACTTGCCTTTTTTTACTTTCTTCTAATATTAGTGACCATATTTTTATGACAAAATCTTCAGATATACCCATTTTTTCACCAAATACTGACATATTTTCTAATATCTCTTTTTCTCTGTTATTGTCTAAAATAGCTATTTCGTTATTTTCCTTATAGTTGCCTATAATATGAACTAATTCAAAGCGACGATAAAAAGCTATCAATATATCTTCATCTATTTTATCAAGAGCTTCTCTATAACCATTTAAATCTTTTTCTTTTAGGGAAATCAAGTTTTGATAAGCTATTGCATCTGCTAATACCAGCTGGATCATACTTTCTATAACTGGAAGTATTCGAGGTACAAGGCAAATATCATGCCTACCTTTTATCGCTATTGTCTGACCACTTTCTCCTAAGTATTGAGGTTTCCCAATTGATGAAACGGGTTTTACTACTATTCTCATTTTTATAATTTCTCCAGTGGAAACGCCGCCCAGAATACCGCCTTGATGAATAGAAAAATTTGACTCACTTCCTCTCATTTCTGATAATTCAAACCCTGAGCCAAATTCTATCCCTCGAACGCCCCCTATGCTCATGATTGCTTTAGCTATATTAGCATCAAGTTTTTCAAATACGGGGTCACCTAAACCAGCAGGGATATTGCTTATCCTCACTTCAACTATTGCTCCAAGAGAGTCAAGCTCATTTTTCGTTTGATTTAACAAATTCACTATTTCGTCATAAGTCTTTGGGCAAGGCCAGTTCAATGGATTTGTTGATATAAATTCTTCTTGATGATAGTTATATATAGCTTTAATATTCCCAATTTTTATAGGATAAGATTTTATTTGGATTTCGCCTAATACATTCTTTACAATTGCACCTGCAGCGACTCTGGAAATAGTTTCTCGACCAGATGCTCTTCCGCCACCGCGATAATCATAAATTTTGAATTTTTGAAACCAACTAAAATCTGCATGACTGGGTCTGAAAACATTTTGCAAATTCTCATAATCTTCTGAGCGAACATCTTTGTTTTTAAATAAGATACAGATTGGCATCCCAGTCGTCTTGCCTTGAAATATACCTGAAATTACCTTAAAATCATCGTCTTCTTGGCGAGTTGAAGTTAAACTATCTTTTCCGGGTTTTCGCTTTTCTAAGGCTGTTTTTAGTTCTGAAAACGGAAAATCTATCCCGGGCAAGACATCTTCAATAACTAAACCCATAGAATGACCATGACTTTCACCAAAAGCTGTAAAACCAAAGTATTTTCCGAAAGAATTGGATTTCATATTAAATTACTTTTTCCTAATTGTATCCTTATTTTATTTTTTTACAAAACACCTTAGAAGGACTGAAACAGAGTAACCATGCATTTTTTTTTGCATGGATGTTGTTAGTTTCCCGCATTAGGTGGCGTGAACACTATGCTTAAGAACTATAATTTTCAATGGAAGCATATCTGTCAAGGGTTTTCTCATTACTGCTCCCTCTCCGATAAGCCCATTTTGTATAAAATCAGACCTTGTTAGGTATGTGAAGCTCTGTAGAAGATTCGAATAGATAAAGGATTTATATAAAATATTGACAAAAATGAGGGGATAAAAATATTGGCACTCAAAGAACAAAAAAATATATGCCACATCAACAGGCTAAGGAGGAAAATATGTTGAAGAAAAAACAAATAACAAAAGGTGCTTTTTTGAAGGTAAAAAACTTATTATGGATATTGCTGATTATTATGAGTATCATCATGATAAGTTGTAGCGACAAAAAAACCGACCCTCCCTCTTCTGCTACTATTACCCTTTCTATTACCTCTTCTTTTGAAGAATCAGTAAATGGAGCAAGGGTTGAACTCGAGAACCACATCGGAGGAGACCCATTTCTACTCACGGTATCTAAAAACCCAGTAGTGTTTACTGATATTCCTTATGGAAATTATTCTGTAAAGATCACTCATAGGGGACATGACTTTTTTGTGCGTGAAACATTGTCTGTGCAATCAGAAACAGTTAGTTTGGAGGTGGAATTAACACACTCGGGTCTTGAAATCGGAGAGACAGTCCTGTTTCATGGTTCATTTTGGATAGTGCTTGATATACAGCCTTCCCGTGCTTTGATTATTAGCGAGGAAGCCATTGACAGGAGAGCATTTCAACATTCATCAGATATTCATGGCTGGAAGAATAGTAACATTCGTGAATATCTAAATGGAACATATTACAATTCTCTTGACACTTTTAACCAATCTCGTATTCATGAAATAACTAACACAAACGAAGCTAATCAATGGTATGGGACTGCAGGTGACGAGGACACAATCGACAAAATATTTTTGCTTAGCCTTGCTGAAGTTGTAAGTTATTTTGGAGATAGTGGACAGCTGGAAAATCGACCGGGCGATGAAAATCATATAACAGATCAATATAACCCCAAACGAGTAGCGAAGATCTGGGGTAGTGAAGACTGTTTTTGGTGGTTGCGTTCTCCCGGTGAAAATGAAGGCCGCGTTGTATATGTGGGCAGTGCTGGTAGTATTTATGTCCATGGTTATTACCAATCCCATAACTTATACGGTGTTCGTCCTGCTTTGTGGCTAAGGATTTAAATTATCTGGTAGGGTAACTTTCTTGAATATGCCATTGTAGTGGTAATCTGTGTAACCCGACATCCTTTACATGATTGTATCACATAAAGTTCCACCCCTTCAGGGTGGATGTTGTTGGTTCCATGTTTTTCTATAAAGAGCCACATACCTTCGGTATGTGTATAGTATGTCAATAATTAAGTATAATCGACTTTTCGGATTATGCTCATTCTTGTCCCCTCTACGAAAATTCAAAAACACCTATTTCTGTAAGGGACACAATTTTGCGTTCCGCTATCGTATTAAAAACCAATATGTTGCAGGACGCAAAATTGAGTGCAGTCCGAAAACCATATTTCGTAGTGGCGTATTGTATACGCCCAATTTTCGAAGCAAATACAAACAATTTAAAGGGCGTATACAATACGCCACTACATTGAACACCCTCTAAAAACATAGAAAATGCACAAACTGGATTTTTCGGACTGCTCTCATTTCTGCACTCTCTTCCAAGAACTACCACATAAGAGTGACCTCGTAAGGGCGGATGTTGTAATGGTAAAGTGCCGAAAAGCCTTATTTCATGCGGAATAATTGGGGGTGGGGAGTTTTGATGGTCGCTTGCCATTTTTAAAATGAAATATTGAGATTTATTTTAATAAATTTTCAGATGATTGTCTATTATTTCTATACTTTCGCCTTTTGTTTTTAGTATGGCTATTCCATGATTGATGGCATCGTTTTCGGCACCATCTTCAAAAGATAGACCTTCCGAGTCCTAATAAAAATTTGTGATTTGCATATTATGGAAACAGCTGTTTAAAATACTTATTTTTCAATAATTCATTCTTCTTCAAACAATTTTTGCCCTTCCAGATCATCTGATGAACTTTCAATATTTCTTAAAACTCTGTTTATAGCCCTTGTTCTTCTACCCACAGTCTCATCAAGGGTGACGCTCGCCTTTTCTATTTGCTCTTTTACCTTAAGTAGTATTGTTTCAAAAGTTCCAAATTCCTTTTTTGCAGCCCCTAAGGCGCTTAAAATGGCACTAGTCCCTTTTTCTACTGCAAGACTTTTAAAACCTATCTGTAGAGCATTTAAAAAGGCTGCTATCGTTGAAGGTCCGGTGACAATGATTTTAAATTCTCTTTGGATACCTTCATAAAGACCAGGGTCTCTGACCACTTCAGCATATGCTCCTTCAAAGGGCAAAAATAGTATTGCAAAGTCGGTAGTATTGGGTGAATCTATATATTTATCATTGATTTTTTTGGCAAATATTTTTATAGTTCTATAAAATGATTTTCTAGATTCCTCGATGGTTTCTTTGTCTCCTTTTTCGTAAGCATCCAATAATATTTCATAATCTGCGGTAGGAAGCTTGGCATCGATAGGTAACCAGATAATCCTTTCAGAATCCTCTTTACTAGGGATTTTTATAGCAAATTCTACTCTATCATTACTCCCCAGTTTTGTTATCACATTTTTCTCATATTGGTTGGGACTAAGCATTTGTTCGAGTATACTTTCTAGCTGATATTCTCCGAGAACACCTTTAGTTTTGACATTTGACATCACTTTTTTGAGGTCACCAACATCTGAGGCAAGCGATTGCATTTCTCCAAGACCTTTCTGAACTAATTCCAGTCTTTCACTGACAAGTTTAAAGGATTCTCCGAGACGAAATTCAAGTGTTTTTTGTAGTTTTTCATCTACTGTTTCACGCATTTTTTCCAGTTTTCTTTCGTTACTTTCTTGAATTTCTGAAAGTTTTTTTTCTACAGTTATTCGATTTTTTTCTAAACTTTCCTGTGTTTCCTTTGTTAAATTCTCAATTTTTGTTGTAAACTTTTCTTCAAAAGATTTTAAAGAGTTAACGAGCTCTTCTCTATTTGCTTTAGAAGAAAGTTCTAGTGTGTCTAATATTGATTTAATCTTGTTATCTACGAGGGTAGTAAAATTTGTGATAGTGGTAGATAATTTTTCTTCGACCGCTCGCAGAGAAGCTGACAGCTCATCGCGGGCTTCTTTGGCGCTTTTATTGTTCTCTTCCCTATTTCTACTGAATTCATCACGGATATTTTGTTCATATCTGTCAAGCTTTTTGTCATATTCATCCAATCTTTCTAGTATATTTTCTTGAGATTCTTTTTTACTTCTGAAAAAAAGAGCAATTAACAGAATAAATTGGATAATCAAAACGAAAAGCATAGATATTTCTATTAGTTGATTCATAAATTATTTCTTTATCTCCATCTTTGCCCAGCTATCTTTGAGTCCTACAATTCTATTGAATATTAAATTTTCTTTGGTAGAATCGTAATCTTGGCAAAAATAACCTTGCCTTAGAAATTGAAATTTTTCAGATTTTTCAGAATCGACCAAGGATGGTTCTGCTTTGCAATTTGTAAGCACGGTCAGAGAATTTGGGTTCAGATTTGCTGTATAATCTTTACCTTCTTCTACATTCATAGGATCGACTTTATCAAATAAATGCTCATAAAGTCTGACTTCAATATTTACCGCATGTTCTGCAGATACCCAATGAGAAGTTCCTTTTACTTTTCTACCATCATTTGTCCAACCACCTCTGGATTTTGGGTCATATTCGCATATCAATCTGATTACATTTCCATTTTCGTCTTTTACAACTTCTTTGCAGACTACATAATAGGCATGTTTTAGTCTTACCTCTGCTCCTAATGTAAATCGATGCCAACCCTTAGGGGCAACCTCACGAAAATCATCTTTTTCTATATAAATGACCTTAGAAAAAGGTATTTTTCGTTTTCCTGCGCTCTCATCTTCTGGATTGTTTTCAGCATCGAGGTATTCTGTTTGCTCTGCCTCACTTTGTAAGGGGGGATTAAGGGGGGATTCTGGATAGTTTTCTATCACCACTTCTAAGGGATCAAGCACCACCATCACTCTTTTAGCTCGCAAATTCAAGTCATCCCTCAAACAAAACTGTAAAAGTTCAAAATCAACAACTGAATTTGCCTTTGCAACACCTATTTTGTCACAAAAATTTCTGATAGCTTCTGGAGTAAAACCTCTCCTTCTCATGCCTGCAATAGTAGGCATTCTTGGGTCATCCCAACCATCGACATAATGGTTTTCAACAAGGTTTCGTAACCATCTTTTGCTCATAACGGTATAAGTCAGATTCAGACGCGCAAATTCTATCTGTCTGGGTCTTGCCGGGATAGGTAATTGATCTAAATACCAATCATACAGAAGTCGATTATCTTCAAATTCGAGGGTGCAGCATGAATGTGTGATTTTTTCCAATGCATCAGAAAGTGGGTGGGTATAGTCATACATGGGGTAAATGCACCATTTATCACCTGTTCTATGATGAGTGACTTTTTTTATGCGGTATATCACAGGATCTCTCATATTTATGTTAGGGTGAGCCATGTTTATCTTTGCTCTGAGGCATTTTGATCCCTCTTCAAACTCTCCCGCTTTCATTCTGCGAAATATTTCGAGGTTTTCATCAATACTTCTATCGCGAAAAGGGCTGTTTTTACCCGGTTCGGTGAGCGTTCCACGAGTAGCTCTTATTTCTGGTTGACTCAACTCACAGATATATGCCTTCCCATCTTTAATCAATATTTCAGCAAAATCATAAAGTTTTTCAAAATAATCTGATGCGTAAAAAAGATTATCACCCCAATCAAAACCAAGCCACCTGACATCATCTTGGATTGAGTCTACATATTCTACATCCTCCGCCACAGGGTTTGTGTCATCAAACCGCAGATGGCAAATACCTTTATAATCTCTTGCTATACCAAAATTGTGACATATAGCTTTAGCATGACCTATATGTAAATACCCATTCGGTTCAGGTGGAAAGCGAGTTATGATTGTCTTATGCTTTCCGGTTTCTAAATCCGTATCAATTATTTGACGAATAAAATTCGTTATCTCTAATTCTTTTTTTTCTGTGTTTTCCATTTATACTCCTATTTGTCTATAATTTCAAATTTTCCCTTTAAAAAAAGTTGAAATCAGCTCATCATTTTCTATTATCGCCCAGCAATATTGACCAGTGATATTGTCTTTTACGATTGTAAAACCTTCGGCATCATGAATCCAGTTATGAAATTCATCGCCAGAAATAAAAGCTCTCACTCTATCTCCGTTTGGTTGAACAAGCTGTATAGGTTCTCTTTCGATCCAAGCAGCTGATAAACTTGTGACAAAGCTTATCATCATCACAAAACTGATAAAAATTGATTTGATTTTTCATTTTTTTTCTCCTATAATTAAATTTTTATAGTCTTAACTATATTCATTTATCGCACCTTATTCTCGTCCATAAATAGTGTGGATAGTTCTATGTATAAATCCATCTAAATGTGGGAGAATACTTGTTCCATCTCCATATATGGCAATCGTTCTTTCACCTACAAACAAGGCACTTCCGTAATTTGCAAAATCCTCATGTTCACCAGATGCTTGGTTTCCATAAATAATGCCACCATACATCTTAAAACTTCCATGTATGAAAAAGACAGCTGTTGTACCATTTCTATATATAACAGAGTTTCCTGACATTTTTACCATCCCGTATTCTGTATAAATACCACCACCAATTTCTGATCCGTTATTATAAATCGAGGCATTATCTTCCATACTAAAAATATACCCACTATTAAATACACCTCCACCATACATTTCTCCCCAATTACCTTCTATGGAGGCATTTTCTTTCATAAAAAAGGAAGCGAGATTAACAACTCCACCTCCATAAGGGTTTCTGGGCCACATATAGTCATCGGCTCGATTGCCAGAGATAGTGGAATTGCCCAACATAGTGAAAACTCCATGGATATCGTTTATAGCACCACCACCAATTCCATGAGTAAAATTGTTTTTTATTGAGGTATTATCTGTCATGGTAAATAAACCAGTCGCCCTTAGACCAACATTTGAAACACCTCCTGTACTATCATATCCAGTATTTTCAGATATAGAAGCATAATCTGACATAAAAAAAGTCCCATCAGTACCTACTCCACCAATATACCATGCAGTATTTTTCGACACTGTAGAGTTTCCGGACATATTGAATATACCACCATTACCTGCTCCACCACTATATTCGGCATTATTTTCAAATATTGAAGCATAATCTGACATTGAAAAAATATTTAGATTTATAACCCCACCACTGTACTTAGCTTTATTTTTTTGAATTGAAGAATTATCAGACATAGAAAAAAAACCAGAATTAACAACTCCACCACCTGACAATTTGGTAATATTTCCAGATATAGTTGAATTATCAGACATTTTATAAACACCTGTTTCTGAATTAATAATTCCATCGCTAGTGGATACTGATGAGCTATAAGGAAGACCGCTTATATTCCCAAAAATAGATGAGTTATCTTTCATTGTAAAGACTCCTTCATTATATACCCCACCACCACCAAACTCACCACTTCTATTATCTGATATTGAGGAGCTGCCCTGCATAATAAAAGTTGAGTTTTTCCCTGTATGGACAAGGGAAGCATAATTTTCATAATGTCCTCTCAAACCTATATCATTGAGGACTATGGTTATGTGAGTGTCATCACCTATCATCAACAAATGTCCCGTGCTATCGGAGGATAATGATATCGTCTGATCACCTGCAATAGTCACATAAATATCATTTCTATCACCAAAGGTATTAACCCTAGTTCCAGAAACTTCAAAGTCATTGATTATCATCAGAGTGTAGTTCGTTATGTCTGAGCCTTGTGAAATGATATCGATTGCGCTTTCCCACTGAATAGTATTTAAAACATAAAACACATCAGAACTGTTTATATAAACGGAGCATTCAGAAGTGACATTGCCATCGATTGTTGTGGCTGTGATGGTAGCTGTTCCATCAGAAATAGCTTCTACAACTCCATCTTGAGAGATAATAGCGACATCATCATCATTACTACTCCAGACAATTTGCTGATTCGTAGCGTTTTCAGGATAGATTGTAGCTGTCAGGATTTTTATCTCTCCAACCTCAAGTGATATTTGAGTGTCAGATAAAATAATATTTTCTACAGGAATGTGTAGATTGACAGGATTGCTGTCTTTGCAATTCAGAAAAACTGTAAGTATCGCTATCAGTAGCAGATACATTACACATAAACTCTTTTTTGAGGTATTGATAATCATTTTTACCCTCCATTTATTCATGAAAATGAACTTTTATGCCATTATTTTGAGATAAAGTTTTGTGTCAATAGATTTATGAGATTTTTTATTTTTGCTTGTTTTATGTTTAGTTTTCCTTAACGTATTTTTGAGGTACTTTCCTTGATTTGTCTATAATTTAAAAATTTAACCACAGAGAACACGGAGAAACACAGAGTTTTATCTTATTTAATACAGAGTAGACAGAGAGATCACAGAGATCGTAGTGGCTTATTGCATAACCCAAATCCTCATTATTTTTTAGGATTTATATTTATAGGCTTATGTTATAAACCACTACGATTAATTAACCTTACATTGGTGTTTCGAGTATTTTTATTAACTCAATAGCAGCATGTATTACACCTACAACCTCAGGCTTTGCTGAAAATGTAATTCTATTTGAATTAGCAGTAAATGACACTAGTTCACTTCTTGTAGCGGAATTAATTTCAGCATATAGAACATGTTCACCATTGGGAACAATAATCGTTCCTTCATCACCATTACCTAGGGTTAACCTAAGCTCCCCATTTAGGTATATATTCATTTTCGTTACCATAGCATAAATGATATTTTCTCTTTGGACTATAATGACGGATTCGTTTTCATTGGGTGTTCTTCCTCTGTCCCCATAATTTACGCTTCTCGTCACAGAACAACTACACATAAAAATGCTCATGAACACTATCGCAAACATTAATATCAAATAATTTTTTCTCATGTACATCTCCTATAATTAATTTGTTTTAAGTAATGTAAGGTGAGAGGAGGTCATCAAAAAAATGAATAACCTCCTACTCTACATAAAGAGATTATCAATTCTTCAGAATCTCTCTGACGCTGTTCCAACAACAACGCTAGTTTCTACATTTAAAACCCTTATACGCAATCTTCGAAGGCTACCTTCTCCGTCGACGCTACCTGTTACTATGAAATCAGCTCCAGCTAATCGACCTATAGAAACAGCGGTTCTATCATCAAAATCTCCACCTAATTGTCTTGTTTGCTCCTCTAAAATCAAATCCATTTGCGCTCTGTCAACAACACGAAAATCATGTTGTCTAAGAATATGTTCAAGTTCTCCATTGACAAAATTTCTCATATTTCTGTCAGGAATGGATATCTGAACAATTGCTATCCTAGACCTAGGACGAACATCAGCAAAGGCATCATTCACAGCTCTTTCAATAGCTCGCTCGATATCGACTGCCCCAGTGGGTGGTGGAGACGAAGATTCAATAGGTTGAGTATTACGAGCAATAACGCCAGATACACCTAATTCATGGGTCAATGTCCTATGAATGTTTGTTGAAGATAATTGCCACATCCCTCCAGTCAAGGGGTCAATGATCAGCATTCCTAATGGAATACTGTAAATAGTGAGCAAATTTGCCCAATACCAACCACCAAGACTTGTTGTGATTTGAGCATTTGAATTTTGGTAGCCAGGTCTTTCATAACTTATTCGATAATTAGCCCCTGAAAAATAACCTGCTCCTTTTTTCAGTCTCACAGTGTGAGGTGTTTGCCCTGTAGAGACTACCCGATTTCTTCTATCATAGATAGTAAAATCAGTGCCCTGTGGTGAACTGTCAATAAGCACATTTTTTGATGTACCTGTAAAAATAGTTGCACAGCTGGGAAGCATACTCATTACTATAGCTATTAGTATAGTAAAAACAACTATTTTTTTACATTGAAAATAAAAGTTAATCATAGTTTTTTTTCTCCTATTTATTTTTTTCTTTTATTGTTTTTTCAAATAAAAAACACACCCTCTCTAAATCATATTTTTTCAAAAAAGATTTAGAGAGGGTGTGTTTTTCTGAGGAAGAGGAGTTATAAAGTTTTCTTAATTCTAATCGGGTCGGAGGGAATTTAAAAAGAGAGGCCTCGCAATCATGTAGCTGTCCTTGGTGATGTGAGAGTAATGTGCGGAAAAGGTTTATTTCATGCTGATATTCGGGGGGGGGGGGGGGGGGGAAAAAGGGATTTTAAAAAGGGAAATATAAAATGGGGTAAAAAAAAAAAAAAAAAAAAAAAAAAAATAATATTTTTTTTTTAAAGGCTTCC
>WRLO01000042.1 GCA_009777575.1 Candidatus Cloacimonadota bacterium | reverse complement strand
ATTTTGTTGATAAGTTTTGTTTTGATCTGTCGTGGGCGGGTTGAAAGTTTTTGTTGTGGGGGGGGGGGGGGGGGGGTAGAAAGCATTATTATGAAAATTTAGTCATTTTTGATGCCTCAAATTTAGACCCTCTCAGATTGCGAGTTTGCCCCCTTAAATCGCAAATTCAAAATCGTAGCGTTAATCTCCGATTGACATTCCATATTTTACATTCTACATTTCAAAAACTACATTCTCTATTTTCCATTTTCCATTTCTTTCCCCGTCGTTGCGAGGTCTCTTATATCGTCGTTGCGAGGTTCCTTCTTGCGATCCTCACGAAGCAATCTCCGTGCCACTATCCCCCCTCCGTCGTTGCGAGGTCACTTATATCGTCGTTGCGAGGTTCCTTCTTGCTATCCTCACGAAGCAATCTCCGTGTCACTACCCCCTTTCCCGTCGTTGCGAGGTTCCTTCTTACGATCCTCACGAAGCAATCTCCGTGCCACTTCCCCCCGTCCCGTCCTTGCAAGGAAAAAACACGGGCGAGGGCATTTTTTTTTCTACCAAGCCATAATCTCTACGAGATAAAGCACAGAGAACAAAGAGATTTCTCTGTGCGCTCCGTCGGTTCAAGAGATGCGGAGCTTGCGGAACATCACGCAGAATTACGATCTAATCTCTGTGTTAAAAAACAAATCAAAAAAATACAAAAACACGAATTCCGAACTACTATATCCGAATTCGAATTATAGGAGCTATATATGAACAGAACAAACAAAAACAATCGTAACAATGGCTTCAATGCCATTGAAAAAACAAACATCACTTTACAAGGTAATGCTACTACAGGTTATAACGGCATTGAACATCAACGAGAAATTCGATACAGCAACTCCAAACTACAAAGTCTAAACCAATCTCGTCCCCAATATTCAAAAAAGGAAAATATAATGAAAAATATCAAGAAAATCTTTTTGACAATACTATTGGTGCTGGCAATTGGCACAATGTTTGCACAAGGTACGCCTGGATTAGCATATACACTGATAAATAACGGCACAGCTTATGAAGTCAGTCGTGGAACTGCTACAGACACTGATGTAGTTATACCTGCTACACACAGTGGTTTACCAGTAATTAGGATAGCTACATCTGGTTTTCAATCTTTTAATAATATGACATCTATCCATATCCCCAACAGCGTGACATATATTGGAGCTTGGGCATTCAGTAATTGTACTAGTTTAACATCAGTTTCTATTGGAAGTGGTGTGACAAATTATGGTGGCAGTGTTTTCTATGGAAGTCCCGTAACTCATTTTTATGTAAATAGTGTTGTTGCTGTTGGTTTGCTTAGTGAATCTAGCACTTTAACTTCTGTTATTATTGGAAATAGCGTGACAAGTATTGGTAGTAGTGCGTTCTATGGTTGCACAGGTTTAACATCCATTGACATTCCCGACAGCGTGACAAGTATTGGACAGCAAGCGTTCTATGGTTGCACTAGTTTAACCTCCATTGACATTCCAAACAGCGTGACAAGTATTGGACAGCAAGCGTTCTGGGGTTGCACTAGTTTAATCTCCATTGACATTCCAAACAGCGTGACAAGTATTGATGGCCATGCGTTCAGGAATTGTACTAGTTTAGCATCAGTTTCTATTGGAAATGGTGTAACAAGTGTTGGTAGCACTGTTTTCTCTGGAAGTCCTGTAACTCATTTTTCTGTAAATAGTGATGCAGCTGTTGGTTTGCTTAGTGGATCTAGCACTTTAACTTCTGTTATTTTTGGAGATAGTGTGACAAGTATTGGAGACTGGGCATTCACTGATTGCACAGGTTTAACATCCATTGATATCCCCAACAGCGTGACAAGTATTGGACAGCAAGCGTTCTGGGGTTGCACAGGTTTAACATCCATTGATATCCCCGACAGTGTGGTCAGTATTGGACTATCTGCGTTCTCTTATTGCACTAGTTTAACATCAGTTTCTATTGGAAATGGTGTGGCAAGTGTTGGTGGCAGTGTTTTCTCTGGAAGTCCAGTAACTCATTTTTCTGTAAATAGTAATGAAGCTGTTGATTTGTTTAGAGGATCTAATACTTTAACTTCTGTTATTATTGGAGACAGCGTGACATATATTCGCAGCTTGGCGTTCTATAATTGCACTAGTTTAACATCAGTTTCTATTGGAAGTGGTGTGACAAGTAATTATGGCTCTACTTTCTATGGAAGTCCCGTAACTCATTTTTATGTAAATAGTAATGCAGCTGTTGGTTTTTTTAGTGGATCTAGCACTTTAACTTCTGTTATTATTGGAGACAGCGTGACATATATTAGAAGCTTTGCGTTCCAGAATTGCACTAGTTTAACATCCATTAACATTCCAAACAGTGTGACAAGTATTGAAGGATCTGCGTTCTCTAGTTGCTCAGGTTTAACATCCATTGACATTCCAAACAGTGTGACAAGTATTGGGAACTCTGCGTTCTCTAATTGCACTAGTTTGACATCCATTGACATTCCAAACAGTGTGACAAGTATTGAATCTGGGGCGTTCTCTAATTGCACTAGTTTAACATCCATTGACATCCCTAATAGCGTGACAAGTATTGGTAGTAGAGCGTTCTCTAATTGCACTAGTTTAACATCTATCTATATCCCCAACAGTGTTTCAAGTATTGGATTCTTTGCATTCAATAGCTGCACTAATTTAACGATCTATGCAGAAGCTACAAGTCAGCCATCAGGATGGGACACATCTTGGAATCCAGATAATCGTCCAGTGATTTGGGGAGCAGTAAAAGCAATAATTCCAGCAACAAATCTCACTACTAATATTTTCGGAAATGATGTAACATTAAATTGGAATAATGCCTTAGGTTTTGCTCTTCAAGGTTATAACATATATCGTGGAGCCACATTGCTTACCACATCTCCTATCATAGAAACAAATTATGTTGCATCAGACACCCCATCAGGCATGCATGTTTTCGGAGTGCGAGCTGTTTATCCAAATGGTGAATCTGAAGCAGTTGAAAGCACTATTTATGTAGGTTTCAATCCACCAGCCGAACTAGTAGCTACAGATGGCGTGAATAGTGTAAATCTTTCATGGATAGCTCCGAGCATCCAAAATACTGTCTTTTTGGCAGGATATAGAGTTGAGCGTAGAGCTGGACAAGGTAGTTGGAATACTGTTGTAGATAACCTTTCATTAACACCGACAGCCTGGACAGATAATACTGTCACAATAGGAACTGTTTATGAATATAGAGTTATTGCGAAATACACAAATCCAATTTATGAATCCGTTCCATCGAATGAGGTTTCAATCACGATAATAGAGCCAGTACTCTTAAACTTCACCTTAATTGACAATGGAACTGCTTATGAGGTTTCTAGAGGTACCGCTAATGATACACATATTGAGATACCTGCATCATATAATGGTTTACCCGTTACACAGATTGCTGATTGGGGGTTTTCTTACTTTACCACAATGACCTCTATCACCATCCCAAACAGTGTGACAAGTATTGGAAACTATGCGTTCTGGGGCTGCACAGGTTTAACATCCATTGACATCCCAAACAGCGTGACAAGTATTGGAAACGAGGCGTTCAGAAATTGCACAGGATTAACATCCATTGACATACCCGACAGTGTGACAAGTATTGGAAACTATGCGTTCTGGGGCTGCACAGGTTTAACATCCATTGACATCCCCGATAGTGTGACAAGTATTGGAGACTATGCTTTTCGATATTGCAGTGGTTTAACATCCATTGACATCCCAAACAGCGTGACAAGTATTGGAAACGAGGCGTTTTATAATTGCACATCATTAACATCAGTTTCTATTGGAAATGGTGTGACAAGTGTTGGTTACAGTGTTTTCTCTGGAAGTCCAGTAACTCATTTTTCTGTAAATAGTAATGTTGCTGTTCGTTTGCTTAGTGGATCTAATACTTTAACTTCTGTTATTATTGGAAACAGTGTAACAAGTATTGGTAATAATGCGTTCGGTGGATGCACTAATTTAACATCCATTGACATCCCCGACAGCGTGACAAGTATTGATAATAATGCGTTCTCTGGTTGCACGAGTTTAACATCCATCGACATTCCCAATAGCGTGACAAGTATTGGAGACTATGCGTTCCGTGGTTGCACGAGTTTAACATCCATCGACATTCCCAATAGCGTGACAAGTATTGGAAATTGGGCGTTCACTGGTTGCACGGGATTGACATCAATCTATATCCCCGACAGTGTGACAAGTATTGGATACCAAGCATTCTCTGGCTGCACAGGATTAACATCAATCTATATTCCTATCAGCGTCACAAGTATTGGTAGCAATGCGTTCTCTGATTGCAATAGTTTAACGATCTATGCAGAAGCTACAAGTCAGCCATCTGGGTGGCATTCAATTTGGAATCCAAATAATCGTCCAGTGATTTGGGGAGCAGTAAGTGCAATAGTTCCACCAACAAATCTCACTACAAATGTTTTCGGAAATGATGTAACACTAAATTGGGATAATGCCTTAGGTTTTGCTCTTCAAGGTTATAGAGTGTATCGTGGTTCTACAGAGTTAACTACAACGCCTATAATAGGAACAAATTATGTTGCATCAGACACCCCATCAGGCATGCATGTTTTCGGAGTGCGAGCTGTTTATCCAAATGGTGAATCTGAAGCAGTGGAAACTACAGCTTTTGTGGGATTCAATCCGCCGACTGAGTTAGTAGCGACAGATGGCTTGAATAGTGTAAATCTTTTATGGATAGCTCCGAGCGTGCAAAATACTGTCTTTTTGGCAGGCTATAGAGTTGAGCGTAGAGTTGGACAAGGTAGCTGGAATACTATTGTGGATAACCTTTCATTAACACCGACAGCCTGGACAGATAATACTGTCACGGTAGGAACTGATTATGAGTATAGAGTTATTGCGAAATACACAAATCCTATATTTGAATCCGATCCGTCAAATGAGGTTTCAATCACGATAATAGAGCCAGTACCCAACCATGCTATCAATCCAGACCCTATGGATGGGGCTATTGATGTGCCTTTGACGCAGGTTTTGAGCTGGGAAGCGGATGCAAACGGAAGCACGCCAACTGGATATAAATTCTATTTCGGTACTACCAATCCGCCGGAATATGTAATGTCAATCGAGACGATTGACACTACATCATGGAATCCATCAACGGCAGGGATGCCGTTGCTACATGGCAGAATTACATATTATTGGCAGGTTGTGCCATTTAATGATACAGGTGATGCTGTAGATTGTCCTATTTGGTCTTTCACAACCATACCAGGCCCACCAATATTTTACATAAATACACAGTCTATAGATTTTGAGAATGTTTTTCTGCATGAATTATCGCATTCAATTGATTTTGTTATATATAATATTGGTGAAAGTGATTTGTTGATAAGCGATATGAATGTCACTGGTGATGATGATTTTACCATAAAACAAATAAATGAATCCCTTATAGATTTTCCTTGGACTACACCAGCCCAAGAGTTTGTTTATTTTACAGTGATCTTTGCTCCTTCTTCGATAGGGGAAAAATCTGCAATTATTACCATCTTTCACAATGCAGAAGATTCTCCACATACTATAAATCTTTCAGGTACAGGTATAGATAATGGATTTAATATATATCCTACTGCACACGATTTCGGAGAGATACTAGTAGGAGAAACATCAGACATAGAAACTTTCACCATTACTAATCATGGTATAGGACCTTTGATAGTATCATCTATAGCCATATCATCAGTAACCGATTTCGATGTGACAGCTATTGGATTGCCATGGACGATACAAGTAGGTGAGTATAAAACCTTTACAGCCTCATTTTCACCTATGCTGTCATTTGGATATGTAGCAACAACTTGTGTTATTCAACATAACTCCTTTGGTTCACCTTTCTCAATCTATTTAAGTGGAACAGGTATCATACCTGAGTTTCACCCACCGCAAAATCTGACTGCCAATGAAGGAAACAATGTTGTCAATCTATCTTGGGATGCTCCACTGCCTGGTAGTGATGGGACTTTATCTGGTTATCGAGTCTATAGAAACGAAACTGCTATCACTGGGACAATATCAGGTCTAATATATAGTGATACATCGGTTACTAATGGAATTACCTATAGCTACAATGTCAGGGCTATATATACAAATCCTACTGGTGAGTCAGAGCTTTCAAATACAGTAGAGGCGACTCCGTTTTTTAATGCTGCACCTACAGATGTAGTAGCTGAGGTAGTGGGGAGTGATATATTGGTGAGCTGGGAGTTTGGAGGGAGGAGCATTGGAATGGAAAATGGAGAATGGAAAATGGAAAATGATGATAGCAGAATGGATAATGGACAATGGATAATGGACAATGAAAACCAGAGTGAACAGAGAAATCGCAGAGAAAATAGGAATAGAATTATTGAAGAAAGCGACAACTCAAGAGATAGTCGAGCTTTTCTACATTTTAGAGTATATCGAGATGGAGTATTTTTGTCTCAAGCTACAGGAATGAGTTATATAGATGAAGAGCCTGCTGCTGATATCAGCTATGTATATAGTGTCAGAGCTGTTTATACTACAGGTCAATCTGAGGCTGTAGAGGCTGATCCTGTGTTTGTGCCTTTGTTTAGTCCTGTAACAAATCTACAGGCAGAGGTATTTGAAACAGTTATTACATTAAGCTGGTCAGCTCCAGCTACACAAAATCATGGGAATGTATCTGGGTATAAGGTAGAGCGTAGAATAGGTGTAAGTGGAAACTGGAACTTGATTCAAAATATTACTAATTCATGGACATTGACATACAATGATACTGATTTTGAGTATGAAACCGAGTATTATTATCAAGTGATAGCAGTTTATGTCAATCCTGAGGGTGAGTCTGTGCCGTCGAATGTAGTTTCTGTGACACCAATAATACCGCCCCCTGTTTTTGAAATCAGTCCACTTTCGCACAATTTTGGAGATATATTAGTAGGTGAAACATCAGTAGTTCAGAGCTTTATTATCACCAATACTGGGGGGAGTCCTTTGATGATAGAGTCTATTACGATAGATGAAGAGGTATCGAGATTGCTTCGCGGGGAGTTTCAAGGAAGGAACCTCGCAACGACGGGGGGGGACCTCGCATCGACGGGTGAGAGAGGCTTCCTAAATCAAAATGAATTTAATCTTGATTTTGATGTTGCACCACCCTGGAATATACCTGCAGGTAGTAATAGAACATTTACTGTTTCTTTTTCACCATTGACAGCGGGAGTAAAATCGGCTGAGATACAGATTATTGATAATCTGGGTAGGGGTTGGGGAATGGGAAATGAGATTCTTCACTTCGTTCAGAATGACAGGATGGGGGGACAGAATGAAAGAGTGGGTGACCGAAACGACAGGGTGGGGGTTCAGAATGACAGAGTGGGTGACCGAAACGACAGGATGGATTTTCAGAATGACCGGGTGAGGAGTCAGAATGACAGAGCGGGTGACAGAAACGACCGAAACGACAGAAGCAGTGAGCAGAATAATAGATCAACATCTCGCAATTCAAGAGACATTCATACTGTTGCATTAACTGGCAACGGAGTATCAGCTATCTTCAATCCCCCTCTAAATCTATCTGCAACAGCAGGAAACAGCATAGTCAATCTAATATGGCAGGCACCTACATCGGGCAGCACAGGGACTTTATCTGGTTATCGAGTCTATAGAAACGGAACAGCTATCACAGGCACAATATCAGGCTTGACCTATCAGGATACTGGTTTGGCAAATGATACCACTTACAACTACAATGTCCGAGCTATATATATCAATCCAATAGGCGAGTCCGAATTATCCAACACCGCATCTGCCACCCCACAAGCACCACAACCTATTTTTTCAATTAATCCTTTAGCGCATAATTTTGGAGATATTTTAGTAGGTGAAACATCAGCAGTTCAGAACTTTGTTATCACGAATACAGGCGGTAGTGATCTCATTATCAGTGGTATCAACAGGATAGGTGCGACCGAGTTTAATATCAGTCATACTACTCTACCTATCACAATCACTCCAAACGGGACAGCGAGTATTTCTGTAACCTTTTCACCAATGTCTGAAGGTGGTTACGGAGCCTTTTTGAATATAACTCACAATGCAGTAGGTTCTCCAAGTAGTATTTCGTTATCAGGAGCAGGTGTAGTGCCTGGTATCAACATAAATCCTATATCACATAATTTTGGCAATATCTTTATAGGAGAGACTTCACCGGTTCAAACCTTTACTGTCTCCAATACTGGTGGAGCTGCTCTCAATGTATTTAGTATCACCTTGTCTGGATTAAATCAGAGCGAATTTAATCTCAACACATCAGGATTGCCATGGACGATAGATGCCTCTGGAAATATGACCTTTACTGTGTCATTTTCTCCAATGTCAGAAAATATCAAAACAGCAAATATAAACATCACCCACAACGGAGATAACTCACCAAGTCAAGTTACATTGACAGGTGTCGGTGTAATGCCTTTGCCAGAAATCGATATTAGTCATATTTCTTATGATTTTGGAGAAATTGTCGTAGGGGACATCTCCGATAGCCAAACCTTTATCATCACCAATACAGGAGATGCACCATTAGTGATAGCGTCTATTACGATTGATGAAGAGGTATCGAGATTGCTTCGCGGGGAGGTTCATAGAAGTGACCTCGCAACGACGGGTGAATATCTTCGCAATGTGGACGATAGAGACTTCAGAAATCAAAATGAATTTAATCTAAATGTAACAGGCTTACCATGGACTATCAATGCAGGTGAAAATCAAACCTTTTCGGTTTCTTTTGCTCCATTATCCGAAGGTGACAAAACAGCAAATGTGATAATAGAACACAACGCCAGTGGCTCACCACACACCATAATATTGACAGGAATCGGTGCTCCTATCCCACCACCAATCTTTACTTTAAATCGCACATCTATCGATTTTGGTAGTGTTTTTATAGAAGAAATCTCTGAACCTCAAAATATTGTTATTACTAATACCGGTGGTTTACCTTTGGTCATCAGTGAGATTATAAAAACAGAAAACAATCCGCCGATGCCCAATGAAAGCGAGTTTTTTATCACATCTGATACCCTGCCTATCACGATAACAGCAGGAACTACTACCACTATCAATGTAACCTTTTCACCGATGTCAACAGATTTAAAAACAGCTAATATCAGCTTTATCCATAATGCTTCTGGTTCTCCCAACAATGTGTCTCTAGCAGGTGTCGGGATACTTGATGATGGATTTTATATAAATCCTACTGCTCATGATTTTGGAGAGCTTATTGTAGGGGATATCTCCGATAGCCAAACCTTTGCTATCACTAATCATGGTGGTAGTCCTTTAGTGATAGCGTCTATTACTTTAGATGAAGAGGTATCGAGATTGCTTCGCGGGGAGTTTCATAGAAGTGACCTCGCAACGACGGGAGAGAGATTGCTTCGCGGGGAGTTTCAAGGAAGTGACCTCGCAATGACGGGAGGGGAACCTCGCAATGACGACAGAAGTGACCTCGCAACGACGGGGAATTTTAATCTTATAGCGACTGGTTTGCCTTGGACAATCCAAGTTGGCAACAATAGAACCTTTACTGTCACATTTTCTCCAGTTACAGAGGGCTTTAAAACAGCTACTCTAAATATTGAACATAATTCTGCGGGGTCACCTTTTACGGTCAACCTAAGCGGAACAGGGTTGATACCTGTTCCGAGTCCAGCTATCAATCCGGAACCTGGGGATGGGGCTATAAATGTGCCTATAAATCAGGTATTGAGCTGGGAAGTTGATTTGAGTGGAATGCGGGATGTAGGGAACGAAAGCAATGCGGAACGCATACATGCGTTCCCTACTGGATATAAGATACATTTTGGCACGACAAATCCACCGCCGATGATAGATAATAACTGGACTACTACTACTTATGTGCCGACAGGAATGTCAGCACTACAGAATGGCACGACATACTATTGGCAGATTGTCCCCTTTAACGAAACAGGTGATGCTGTTGACTGTCCTATCTGGTCGTTTACTACTATACCAGCGATACCAGATATAGCCATCAATCCAAGTTCTCACAATTTCGGTGATGTTTTAGTCGGCACCATCTCCAATACTCAGGATTTTATCATCAGCAATACGGGAAATGGTGATTTGGTTATCAGCAACATATCACCTATAGGAGCAAGTGAATTTAATTATACTCATGCAAGCCTGCCTATTACAATAGGTTCTGGAGCTTCATCTACGCTATCTGTGACCTTTTCTCCAAGTTCAGAAGGTTCTTTTGGGGCTTTGGTAAATATTACCCACAATGCCGCTGGTTCTCCTAACACGATAACTCTATCGGGTGCTGGTGTTCTGCCAATCTTTAGTATAAATCCTATATCTTTTGACTTCGGAAATATTGTAGTAGGAGCTGTCTCTGATCAAACCTTCACTATAAGCAATACTGGTAGTGCACCTTTGGTGATAGAATCTATTAGTTTAGATGAAGAGGTATCGAGATTGCTTCGTGAGATTGCTTCGGGGGGAGATTTTTTAGGGGAACCTCGCAATGACGACAGAAGTGACCTCGCAAAGACGGGAGAGAGATTGCTTCGCGGGGAGTTTCATAGAAGTGACCTCGCAACGACGGGAGATTTTAGTCTTATAGCTACTGGCTTGCCTTGGACTATCAATGTCGGTGGAAACCAGACTTTTACGGTGTCATTTTCTCCTACCTCAGAAGGTCACAAAACCGCATCTCTGAATATAAGCCACAGTGCTAATGGTTCACCTCAAAATGTTGCGTTAACTGGTGTCGGCACTACTCCATTGCCTCCAGCTTTCCAGATAAATCCGTTATCTCATGATTTTGGAAATATTTATGTCGGAGAAAGTTCGTCTTCGCAGAGTTTTGTGATTACAAATACTGGTGGCAGTCCTTTGATCATCAGTTCTATAAACAGGTCTGGAACAAATACCAACGAATTTATACAAACCCATAATACCCTCCCAATCATCATCAATCCTAGTAATACTACGGCTATAAATGTAATATTTTCTCCTCTTTCTGAGGGAGCAAAATCAGCTGTATTGAATATTTCACACAATGGTAGTGATTCACCCGGTTCAGTTGCTTTAGCGGGTTTAGGTGTAATTCCACCACCACCTGTCTTTGTTATAAATCCTCTATCTTTTGATTTTGGAGAGGTTTTTGTAGGGGATGCCTCCGACAGCCAAATCTTTACCATCACAAATATTGGTTATCTCCCATTGAGCATAAATTCCATAATATTGTCAGGAACAAACTCAACTGAATTTGAACTATCGGCTGGTAATACACCTATCATCCTCAATGAAGGTGCAAATATCAATATATCTGCGATTTTTTCACCAACTACAGCGGGTAATAAAATAGCGAATATAAATATTTATCATAATGCCGCAGATTCACCAAATATAGTCGCTTTGACCGGTATTGGTGAACCATTGCCACCAGTATTGACACTAAATCGTCAATTGCTCGATTTTGAGAATGTATTTTTAGGGCAGACATCTCTACCACACGATTTTACGATAACCAATACAGGCGGTAGTCCCTTGATAATCACTAATATCAATATGGTAGGCACAAATCCAAACGAGTTTGAGATCACACACCCCAATCTGCCTATAACTATAAACGGTGGGGACAATATTGCTGTATCTGCTTTATTTACACCAGAAACTGTGGGAAATAAATCGGCTATATTGGATATATTGCATAATGCCGCTGGTTCTCCTCATAATGTATTTTTAGAAGGGATAGGGGTTGATCCTTTGCCATTGCCAGCTATAAATCCGGAGCCTGTGGATGGGGCTGTTGATGTGCTTTTGACACAGGTATTGAGCTGGGAAGCTGATTTGAGCAATGCGGAACGCATGCATGCGTTCCCTACTGGATATAAATTGTATTTCGGGACTACTAATCCACCGCCGATGATAGAAAATAACTGGACAACGACTACTTATTTGCCGACAGGAATGTCAGCACTACAAAATGGGACTACCTATTATTGGCAGATAATTCCCTTTAATGAAACTGGTGATGCTGTAGATTGCCCTGTCTGGTCGTTTACTACTATCCAAGCAGCAGAATTTACTATCAGTCCAGAATCTTTTGATTTTGGTGAAATCATCGTAGAGGACATCTCCGATAGCCAGATATTTACCATCACCAATACAGGGGGGAGTCCGCTGGTGATTGAGTCTATAACGATAAATGAAGAGGTGTCGAGATTGCTTCGCGTGATTGCTTCGGGGGGAGATTTTTTAGGGGAACCTCGCAATGACGACAAAAGTGACCTCGCAACGACGGGAGATTTTATTCTCACAGCCAATGGTCTGCCATGGATTATCAATGCTGGCGGAAATCAGACCTTTACGGTTACTTTCTCACCTACCACAATAGGCAATAAATTAGCGAATCTAAATATCATTCATTCAGCATCTGGATCACCTCATACTTCAGTCAATTTATCAGGTGTGGCACTCGGTTTACCGGTCTTTTCTATCGATCCTGTTTCTCACGATTTTGGAGAAATCTTCGTAGAGGCTATCTCCGATAATAAAACATTTACTATCACCAATATAGGTGGTAGTCCGCTGGTGATAGAGTCTATAACGATAGATGAAGAGGTATCGAGATTGCTTCGCGGGGAGTTTCATAGAAATGACCTCGCAACGACGGGGAATTTTACTTTCACAGCCAATGCTCTGCCATGGACTATCAATGCAGGTGAAAATCAGACTTTTACAGTTGCTTTTTCGCCATCAGCACCAGAAGGTCAGAAATTAGCAAATTTGATTATATCTCACTCTGCCAGCGGTTCTCCGCACACATCTGTCACTTTAACTGGTGTGGCTGTCGGCTTGCCAGTCTTTTCTGTCAATCCAGTCTCTTATAATTTTGGCGATATCGTCTTAGGTCAATCATCGCATAATCAAACCTTTATTATCACAAATTCTGGAGGAAGTCCGTTGGTGGTTGAGTCTATAACGATAAATGAAGAGGTATCGAGATTGCTTCGCGGGGAGTTTCATAGAAGTGACCTCGCAACGACGGGGAATTTTATTCTCACAGCAAATGGTCTGCCTTGGACTATCAATGCTGGCGGAAATCAGTCTTTTACAGTATCATTCTCACCATCAGCACCAATAGGTCAAAAAACAGCAAACCTGAGTATATCTCATTCTTTGAATGATATATATCCTCATATTGTAAATTTAGAAGGCTCTGGTATACCTCCTGTGCCTCTTTTTGCGACAAATCCCAATCCCCTTAACAATGCTATAAATATACCTCTAACTCAAGTATTGAGCTGGTCTCAAAATACATCAGGGGGTGAGCCGACAGGCTACAAAATCCATTTCGGCACGACAAATCCACCACCGCTCGTAGTGGCTGAGCTTGCCTCTGTCCAAACCTCATGGACACCAACGCCCCCATTAACTTATGGCACGACCTACTACTGGCAAGTAATCCCGTTTAATACTACCGGTGACGCTGTAGGCAATCCTGTCTGGTCTTTTACAACTATTGAAGCTGAAGGATTCAATATAAATCCTTTGTCTTTTAATTTTGGTGAAATCATCGTAGGGGCTATCTCCGATAGCCAAATCTTTACCATCACCAATACCGGTGGCAGTCCGCTCACTGTGAACACTATCACTCTCGCTGGAGTTAATCAAAATGAATTTAATCTGGTAATACACAACTTGCCTTGGATTATCAATGCTGGTGGAAATCAGACCTTTAATGTCTCATTCTCACCTACTACAATAGGCAGTAAAACAGCGAATCTAAATATCACCCACTCAGCCTCAGGTTCACCGCATACAAATACGATTTTGACCGGAACAGCTCTCGGTTTACCAGTTTTTTCAATCAATCCGACATCACACAATTTTGGTGAAATCATTATCGGTCAAACATCACCTACTCAGACCTTTACCATCTCAAATACTGGTGGTAGTCCTCTAACGGTAACATCAATTACCAAAGCTGGCACAAATCAAAATGACTTCAATCTCGTAGCTACTGGCTTGCCTTGGACTATCAATGCTGGTGGAAATCAGATATTTACTGTCTCTTTCTCACCGACAGCACCTGCAGGTAATAAAGCAGCAAATCTGAGTATAGTTCACTCTGCTAGTGGTTCTCCTCATACAAGCACCAATCTATCAGGTATAGCTCTTGGGGTGGCAGAATTTTCAATCAATCCGACTTCGCATAATTTTGGTGAAATTATCATAGGTCAAACATCGTCCACTCAGACCTTTACCATCTCAAATACAGGTGGTAGTCCGCTCACAGTAACATCAATCATCAAAGCTGGCACAAATCAAAATGATTTCAATGTGGTAGCAAATGGCTTGCCTTGGACTATCAATGCTGGTGGAAATCAAACCTTTACTGTGTCATTCTCACCTACAGCACCAGTAGGTAATAAAACAGCAAATCTGAGTATAGTTCACTCTGCTAGTGGTTCTCCTCATACAAGCACCAATCTATCAGGTATAGCTCTTGGGGTGGCAGAATTTTCAATCAATCCGACCTCTCATAATTTTGGTGAAATCATAGTAGGAGCTATCTCCGATAGCCAAACCTTTACTATCACAAATTCTGGAGGAAGTCCGTTTTTAGTTAGTAATATAACGCTATCTGGAACAAATCAAAATGAATTTAATCTCATCACTAACGGTCTGCCATGGACTATCAATGCTGGTGGAAACCAGACCTTTACTGTATCGTTCTCACCTACTACAATAGGCAGTAAAACAGCGAATCTAAATATCACCCACTCAGCATCAGGTTCACCGCATACTATAAACCTATCTGGTATGGCTGTAAATCCGCCTCCTATCTTTATTATCAACCCGACCTCTCACGATTTTGGTGAAATTTTCGTAGGGGCTATCTCCGATAGCCAAATATTTACTATCTCCAATACGGGGGGAAGTGATTTGGTGATTGAGTCTATAACGATAAATGAAGAGGTATCGAGATTGCTTCGTGGGGAGTTTCAAGGAAGTGACCTCGCAACGACGGGGAATTTTATTCTCACAGCAAACGGTCTGCCATGGACAATCAATGCTGGCGGAAATCAAACCTTTACTGTATCATTCTCACCTACTACAATAGGCAGTAAAACAGCGAATCTAAATATCACCCACTCAGCATCAGGATCACCGCATACAAATACGATTTTGACCGGAACAGCTCTCGGTTTGCCAGTTTTTTCTATCAATCCATCATCTCACGATTTTGGTGAAATCATAGTAGGGACTATCTCCGATAGCCAAACCTTTACTATCACGAATACAGGTGGTAGTCCACTCACAGTGAACACTATCACTCTCGCTGGAGTTAATCAAAATGAATTTATTCTCACAGCAAACGGTCTGCCATGGACTATCAATGCTGGTGGAAACCAGACCTTTACTGTATCGTTCTCACCTACTACAATAGGCAGTAAAACAGCGAATCTAAATATCACCCACTCGGCATCAAGTTCACCACATACAAACACCGTTTTGACCGGAACAGCTCTCGGTTTACCAGTTTTTTCTATCAATCCGACCTCCCACGATTTTGGTGAAATCATCGTAGGGGCTATCTCCGATGTCCAAACATTTACTATCACGAATACCGGTGGAAGTCCGCTGGTGATAGAGTCTATAACGATAAATGAAGAGGTATCGAGATTGCTTCGTGGGGAGTTTCAAGGAAGTGACCTCGCAACGACGGGTAATTTTATTCTCACAGCAAACGGTCTGCCTTGGACTGTCAATGCTGGCGGAAATCAAACCTTTACTGTATCGTTCTCACCTACCTCAATAGGCAGTAAAACAGCGAATCTAAATATCGCTCACTCAGCCTCAGGTTCACCGCATACAAATACCGTTTTGTCTGGAACAGCTCTCGGTTTGCCAGTTTTTTCTATCAATCCGACCTCTCACTATTTTGGTGAAATCATCGTTGGGACTATCTCCGATAGCCAAACATTTACTATCACCAATACCGGGGGAAGTCCGCTGGTGATAGAGTCTATAACGATAAATGAAGAGGTATCGAGATTGCTTCGTGGGGAGTTTCAAGGGAGTGACCTCGCAACGACGGGAGAGAGATTGCTTCGCGTGATTGCTTCGGGGGGAGATTTTTTAGGGGAACCTCGCAATGACGACAGAAGTGACCTCGCAACGACGGGGAATTTTATTCTCACAGCAAACGGTCTGCCCTGGACCATCAATGCTGGTGGAAATCAGACCTTTACTGTATCGTTCTCACCTACCTCAATAGGTAGTAAAACAGCGAATCTAAATATCATCCACTCAGCATCAGGTTCACCGCATACAAATACGATTTTGACCGGAACAGCTCTCGGTTTGCCAGTTTTTTCTATCAATCCGACTTCTCATAATTTTGGTGAAATCATCGTAGGTGACATCTCCGATAGCCAAACCTTTACTATCAGCAATACAGGTGGCAGTCCGCTGGTGATTGAGTCTATAACGATAAATGAAGAGGTATCGAGATTGCTTCGTGGGGAGTTTCAAGGAAGTGACCTCGCAACGACGGGGAATTTTATTCTCACAGCAAACGGTCTGCCTTGGACTATCAATGCTGGCGGAAATCAAACCTTTACTGTATCATTCTCCCCTACCACAATAGGCAGTAAAACAGCGAATCTAAATATCACTCACTCGGCATCAGGTTCACCACATACTGTAAACCTATATGGTATGGCTGTAAATCCGCCTCCTATCTTTATTATCAATCCGACCTCCCACGATTTTGGTGAGGTCTTCGTAGAGGACATCTCCGAAAGCCAAACATTTACAATCACGAATACAGGGGGAAGTGATTTGGTGATTGAGTCTATTAGTTTAGATGAAGAGGTGTCGAGATTGCTTCGCGGGGAGTTTCATAGAAGTGACCTCGCAAAGACGGGAGAGAGATTGCTTCGCGGGGAGTTTCAAGGAAGTGACCTCGCAAAGACGGGAGAGAGATTGCTTCGCGGGGAGTTTCAAGGAAGTGACCTCGCAAAGACGGGGGACACTGATTTCATACTCAACCATCCGAGCCTTCCCATCATTATCAATTCAGGAAATCATGTTGAAATAAATATTGCTTTTGCTCCGCAGAACATTGGATATAAAGAAGCATCATTGATATTTACTCATAATGTTAGTAGTTCGCCTGATGAGGTTGGTTTATCAGGTTTAGGTGTGTTACCTGTTTTCAATCCTCCGAGAAATCTGGTAATATCCTTATCTCCTTCTATTTTAATGGAAAATGACCTTTTATCTACAAGTGGGCAAGCTATATTAACATGGTTAGCACCAGCCGCTGGTAGTAATGGCACCTTGAGCAGTTATCGAATCTTAAGAAACGGAAATGTTTTGGGGACTGTATCGTCTTTGAGTTTTACAGACAATACAATAGAAATAGACAAAGAATATGTTTATAGTGTGATAGCTATTTACATAAATATAAATGGCGAATCAGAGCCTGTTTCAGAATCTCTCATCGTTCCAGCCCATTATCCACCTCAAAATCTTGTTGCAACAGCTGGAAATGCGATAGTAGAATTGAGTTGGGATGCACCTCAAACGCAACAATATGGGGTTTTGAATACTTATAAGGTATATCGAGAAGATTCAACAACCGAAAACAATAGATTCATGATGGTCGAATTACCCGTAAATATTCGCATTTTTACAGACAATTCCGTTCAAAATGGGATAGAATACACTTATCATATCACCGCAAACTATATTAACCCTGTTGGCGAATCGATACCTTCCAATAGTCAAACGGTGACCCCTACAGTATCAGAATTTGAAGAAATAGTCCCTGTTTTTGTAACAGAGCTTCATGCCAATCAACCCAATCCTTTCAATCCAGAGACAGTTATTAGCTTTACCTTAGCTGTAGAATCGATAGTCTCGATAGATATTTACAATATCAGAGGTCAAAAAATCAAAAACCTGGTGAATGGATTTAAAGATAGAGGTGAACATTATGTCGTCTGGAATGGACGCGATGAAAATGGATATGAGGTCGGAAGTGGGATATATTTATATGTGATGAGGAACGAGGACTATTTTGAAGTAAAAAGGATGGTATTGTTGAAATAATCGACAGCTAAAGCAATCGGTTAATCAATCCATGTCGATTTTCCCGACACCAACCATGCATGAAAACAATGTAGCGGTGGAGCTTGCCTCCATCCTAATATCAGGACAGAGGCAAGCTCTGCCACTACAATACGGGGTCTGTTTTCGTGCTATAAAGTGTCGTCCCTGCGGCGTCCTCTCGGAGAGGGAGCCTGCGGGACTGAAATGGAAAATCGTAGTGGCGTATTGCTTACGCCTTAAATGGACAATGGAATATAAATTTATATCCCACAGAGACGATATTTTATTAACCCACCATTTCAATGGTGGGTTATTTCATCAAAACCTTATCTTGGAATACATCGAATAAGCAAGTCCTTTCGTATTTTCACCCAAGAAAGCATCAAAACTTTGATAAGCAAGACCAACTTCGACATTTTTGTGTCTATATCCGATACCCAATGAGCAAATAGTGCTCAAATCTCCAATAGGTAACCGTAGTCCAAATTGCACTGGAACATAATTAAAAGCCAAATATTCCAAGCCCAAAGCAATATTGGGGTCATAATTAAAAGCCTTACTTGAGCCTATATACTGAGCGTAGTCAAGACTTGCTGAAAAATCATTGTATCTATAAAAGCCACCCATTTTCATTAAAAAGGGGATTCTTGATGTAAATGCTTCTGCATCTAAAGTTTCTTCTTCTTGATGATGCATACCAAAATTTAAGTCGTTTAGGATATAATCATCAACAAAGATTTCATATCTTGTCTCTTCTAAATTATTTCTCCACCTGATTTGACCGAATATATTGTCCATACTCAAGCCAGCTGTGATATAATGATTTTCATCGAATTGGACAGCATCTACAGAAAAACCTAAAGACATTTTAAAGCCTGTTCCCAAAGTACCTGTTTTTAATTTTGTGGTTTGGTCTAAAGTCAAACCATCATTATTAGCTTCGAGGCTTCCGGAAAATTCTGTTACTTCAGCAATAAAATAACCTATCAAGCTACTGATACCGATACCTGCATATATATTGGGTATATTATCTCCATTGGGGAATAACTGATTTAATCTAAATCCTCCATATCCAATAGAGACATCTTGATATGCCAGAGTAAGAAATTCGTTGTGCTCATCGGAAAAATCGTAGTCTCCAAATTCTATATCGCTATGATTTTCACCTTCAGTAGTTTCATTGCCGGTCAAAGCAAGTTCGATAAACTGTTCATCAACCATGCCTTTACCCACTACGGTTACCCCAGTAGAATAAGCAAAATTTCCTAATGCAAAACCAGTGATCATATTGACATTTACTCCAAAACGCAAGTTCCCATCGAGAGCATTGAGCATTTCTTGTTTTAGAGGATCATCTAAAGTCGCACCCATGACCCTGTTGTAAAGATCAAGAGACATCATATTATTTTCTGCAGAACCAGCTAAAGAAAGCGGGAGCATTATCTCAGCTTTTGTTGGTATATTGGTTATATTGGCTGGATTCCAGTATAATGCCTCGACGCCTGTAGCTCTTTGCAAGTAACTATGTGCAAAAGAAAAAGAGGATGGTGTTCCCAATCCAAACAATGCACCGCTTAGTGAACATAACAAAAAGAAAATCGTGATTATTTTTATGTTTTTCATATTTTTGCTCCTTAGTCATTAAAATCTATAAACAAGTCAAATTTAAGATTACCAATTACATCGATACTTTGTTTTGGTAAAAGGATTGATGTGCCATCTGCAAACTCAAATTCAATACCTACAAAGATTTCCTCATGAGTGTAAAATATTGCGAAATCGTCTCGCGTTACTACACCCATTTCATTTCTCTCTTGCACTAGATTAAAGCTGAAATTTTTTGTATTGGCAATATCCGCTGTGCCTCTAGGTAAATAAATTTGATGTAGATCAGGGTCGATTTCCATCAATGATGGGTCAGGAAATACTAGTCTTGAAAAATTTGCATTTGAAACATTTTCGCGAACATAAACTAAGTTTGGATCACTACTTGAACTGATAAACACGGTCACATAAGCATCTGCTGCATACATATTTTTGAAAGTCATATTTATCGCAGCTCCTCGTGCGCGGTCTCTGATGTCATCTCTATTGCCTTCAGAAATCCCTGTTCGATTTTCTTTGACCTGAGACTCTGAGAGTCGAATAGGTTCATTTGCGTTAAAATCAAATTTAAAAGGAATTACCGTATCAAATCTACCTGTGTGAGCCGGTTGTCCAGAATGAGCGAAGCCAATTCGACCATCTGCATTATTTAAGACGAAACGCGCATTGGTGATTTCGATTCTATCGGGTGCTATATTCATCAATTCGTCTATATTGTCTTTTTCATGGTCAAAGATTAGGGGAAAATCTTCAAGAGAAGTTTCACCTAAATTTAGCCCTTTTATAAAGCCAGAAATTGGCATAGAAACAGGTGATATAGAAGGATTTCTATCATTGTAGGAAGTGGCTGTCGCATGAAACCAACTATCAAAACCTATTTTTCTGTCTATATAAACCGTGATTGTCGATTCGAGTAAATCTACAGCATTTTCTATATTTTCTGGAAACTCCATATCAAGATTTATTGAATCAAATTCTGCTGATATTTCATAATCGTGGAGTAAGCCTTCGATATATGAAAATATAATGGGTTCCATGTAATAAATCCTCATAAAACCACCAGATATTCCTCCGGGTGATAGGGTCACTGTATAATTCAAGTTTTTCACGATAAGCTGTGTCCCTCCCTTATCCGTCATTGTATGGTTCGTGATGTCTGCTTGATAATTATTGAAAGGTGGCTTTATTACAAGCTTTAGTCTTTCGTCATTTTCATCATACAATTCACGAAAAACTATCTCAATCTCCGTGATTGAAGCAGGGACATCAGAAAATAGGAAATTTAGACTTCCTTTTCTTATCACACCTAAGGAGATTTCAATATCGCCATCGCCTTCTGTTAGAACTAAAGTTCCTGTAAAATTGGGGGTCAAGGGACCATTTTCTGTTCCTGTAATGTTTTCTCTGATATAGAAGTCATTTTCATGTATATCTGCATCGGTAAAATCACCATCATCATAAAAATACATGAAAGCTACATCATCACAGATATTACAACCTTTCCAAGCATCATCCTTTTTCCAGTCATAACCCTCTCTGGAATGGATATCACACAAGCTGAGACGAATATTCAAACTATCACTACCTGTTGCTAACCTGATTAATGGATAGTTTTCGTTGATCAGAGGTAATGTAAATGTCACCTCCCATGAAGGTGCCGCAGGGCTTTTAATCTCACATGAAGAGAAAAAAAGGCTGAGAATCACCATAAAAAGAAATAAACTTACTATTTTGTTCATTTAATCCTCCACAAATTAATTTTCAATATCTTTTTAAAATATATTACGATTTAAATCAATGGAACAAAAATTTTAATTACGCTGTTTTTGTCAATCAAATTGTAGATTTGATTTTTTGGCTACTTAATTTTTACTTTAACAGCTAATTTTATATACTTCTTGACAAAAATAATGAAATAAAAATAATTGTGAGTGGAGGCAATAAATGGCTGATTGTGTTATTTCTCTTGAAAAAATATCGAAAAGATACTCTGAAAAAACTTTGTTTGAACCTATCTCATTTGGGATTGAAGCTGGCGATAAAATAGGACTTTTGGGAATAAATGGAAGTGGTAAATCAACTCTTTTGAAAATAATAAATGGTTCTGAATATTGTGATACTGGAAATGTGGTTATCCAAAAAGGATTGAAAGTCAATTTTTTGAGTCAAAGTCCTAATCTCAATGGAGATTTAACTATTTTAGAACAGATATATCAGTGTGAACATCCTCATTTTATTTTATTAAGAGAGTATCAGAAAATTAATTCCGAGCTTAGGTTGCAAAATTCAGAAATTCTATTAAAAAAACAAACAGCATTATTTCAACAAATAGAAAGCCAAAACGCATATGATATAGAAATAAAAGCAAAAACTATATTAACTATTCTTGGGTTTACAGACTTACAAATACCAATATCAAACCTATCTGGTGGGCAACAAAGAAGGGTAGATCTTGCGAGGGTTTTACTGGATAAACCAGATATAATTTTGCTTGATGAACCTACAAATCACCTTGATACAGATATAATTGAATGGCTTCAAGATTACATGATAGAATATACTGGGACTATTATTTTTATCACGCATGATAGATATTTTCTGGATGCAGTATCAAATAAAATTTTAGAGATTGATAGACAGAAATTACAGTTTTATCCTGGTAATTACTTTGAATACTTAAAAAGAAAAGAGCTGGAAATTGTTGATATTCAAAGAAAAGAAACAAGAAGACAAGCTCAGTTACAAAAGGAGATGAAATGGCTAAATCGTGGAGCAAAGGCGAGGACTTCAAAACCCAAAGATCATTTAGACAGAGTAAAAGAACTGATAGGCAAGTCATATCTGACTACGCAGCAGGAAATGGATATTTCTTTTCAAACTCAAAGATTGGGTAAAACTATTCTTGAGATGCATAATCTTAAAATAGGATATAATCAAGACGAATCTACGCCATCTACTATACTTTTGGACGATTTTTCTTATAATTTTCAAAAATTTGATAGGATTGGTATAATTGGACCAAATGGCTGTGGAAAAACTACTCTCATCAAAGCAATTATAGAAGAGATTAAACCATTATCAGGGAAAATAAAAACAGGACACAATACAAAAATTACCTGCCTCTCACAAGCAGAACCAAACATAGACCCGAATATCACTATACTTGATTATATCAGGTCTTTTGCAGAAAATATCAGAACAAAAGATGGTGTTTTACATACTTCAGAACAGATTTTAGAAAAATTTCTCTTTGATAGAAAAATGCAGATGAGTAAAATTTCAAGCCTATCAGGAGGAGAAAAGAAAAGATTATACTTACTTTCAGCTTTAATATTTGGTTCAAATTTCTTAATCCTTGACGAACCAACAAACGACCTTGATATCAGAACATTAGAGATATTAGAAGATTTTCTTGATGCTTATCAAGGCTGTATTATTGTCATTTCTCATGATAGATTTATCCTTGATAGGGTTACTGATTTTCTCTTTATTTTTCAAGAAGATAAGAGTATTAGAAAATTTCCCGGTAATTATTCTGATTATCTTTTGATGAAAAGATTTGAGGAAGAAAACGCGACAAAGGAAGCTCCTACACCCAAAACACTCTATAAAGAGAAAAAAATCAAAAAGATGAGTTATAAAGAAGAACAAACACTTTTGCAAGCAGAATCTGAAATTGAAAAGCTGGAAAATGAGAAAAAAAATATTAATCACTTAATGACAGAAAAGGCTGTAAATTTGACTCCCAAAGAGTTTCAGGAATTATCTGATAAATTAGCAGGAATAGAAGAAAAAGTTCTTGAATGGCTTAAAATATGGGAAGAATTGTCTTTAAAAAGGGAAAGTCAATAGAAAAAAATGAACATAAATAGAAAAATAAAAGCTTACAAAATTCCCAAAGTAGTCAAATATAAATTGCCTATACCTTGTTTGATATGGGTGCCATTTTGGCTTTTAGGGATAGTTTTTGCGCGACAAATACACCTATTTTCTTTCTATAAAGATTCTATATCGATACCATATACTTATTTTATCATCCCTTTTATTATCTGTGTAATACTTTTTTTTATACCCAAAACTCGAATATTTTCTATTTCTCTTATATCTCTTTTTGCTGGATATTTAGTATATACCCAATCGCAGATTTTGCCTGAGAATCATATTTCAAACATATTTAAACTAACTGAAGATAATAATGATTTTCAAGAACAAAAAAATACTTATATCTCTGAAGATAAAACATGGGTTGCGGAACCTTTCATATATGAAGCCGCAAAGTATCCCCATATACAGCAAAAAGTGAGAGGGAGAATAGTCAGCGATAAAATAGAGACTGCCGTTGGATTTAGATACACATTTGATTTAATATCTTTTTCTGACATTCCCGTTTTGGGTAGGATTAATATTTTTACAATTCAGGATAGTTTAGTTTATGGTGATATAATAGAAACTACTCTCAGAATATGGGAAAATAGAGTCAGTAATCCGGGCGAAATTGATTATTCTTTTATTCAAAGACAAAATGGTATTTATGCAAATGCCAATCAACAAAGTCCCATTGTATTGATAGGAAATTATCAAACATACAATAACGAGAGTAAAATAAGTAATTTATGGATTTTATTTAACAAATCTGTATTAAGGGTAAAAAAAATGATTCATGATAAATATCAAGAAAATCTCTATTATTCTGCCCCTATGGCACAATCTCTCATTATTGGAGAAAGGCAATATCTATCTGATTATGCTGATGATTTTTACACAGACACTTTACCTTTATCGGGGCTCATGCATTTCTTTGCTGTCAGTGGATTTCATGTCGGTATTGTAGCCTTATTTATCATGTTTTTACTAAAATTGTGTAGAGTTCCAAGAACTCTTATCCATATAATTACGATTATTTTATTATGTTTTTATGCTTTTTTATGCAATCTCGCTCCCTCTGTGGTTCGAGCAGTTATTTTTTTCTCTTTTTTCATCATTGCAGAACTGATGAGTAGAAGAATTAATCGATGGCAGGTTTATTTATTTAGTCTTTTTTTAGTTACTATATTTAAGCCCGAATGGTTGTTTACTGTCAGTTTTCAGTTCTCTTATCTTGCCTTCGCGGGCATTATAATAGGTCAGGAAATATCAAATAAAATTGTGAAACCTAAAAAAAATTTAAAGAAAAAACATAGGGTAAAGGCTATTGGGGATTATTTATTAAATTATCTGATTATTATTGGAAGTATTCAGATGTTGATTATGCCTGCCCAGATATATTATTTTAATCTTTTCAATCTAAATGCTTTGATAGGAAACCTACTTGGAGCATTATTGGTTAGCGCTTTGTTACCTTTATTTTTGTTGATTCTCATATTACCAGTTGTTCAACCTATTTATGGTATTTTTGTGATTTGTGCAGAATTTTTGACCGATATTTTCAATCAATATATAGTATTTTTAAGTGAACTTCCCTTAGCTTTTATGCTTTCTCAAAACTATAAGGAATTAATAGCCTTATTCGCACTTTTATGCATTGGTTTTCTATTGATAGCTTATAGTGAAAATAAACAGAGATTATATCAAGGTATTCTAATATCTATTTTATCTCTAACATTGTTGATACCTATTAAAAATGACAAAGGATTTCAATTAATTTTCTTTGATACTGGCAATTCTGATACATTTTTATTAAGATTTTCTGAAAATGATTATATGATTATTGATACTGCTAATTCCAGAGGTAATAATATCGATATAAACAGAAATCTCATACCATATCTCAGAAAAGAAAGGGTTAAAAATATACAAAAGGTATTAATATCTCACGAACATTCGGATCATTATGGTGGAATATTTGAGTTAGGAAGCTCTGTCATTGTTGATACTCTTATTGTAACAGAGAAATTTTATAATTCATTTATTGGAGAAGAAATAAAAACTAATGAACATTTTAAAAATACAGTGTTTTTTGTTATCATGGATACTTTGACCTATAGGCACAAGGATTATAAAATTCAGTTTTTGCATCCGGATAAAGATTATTTTCATAGAAATGAAAACAACAATTCTTTGGTTTGTAGACTTGAATTAAATAATTTAAGCATTTTATTTACAGGAGATATTGAAATAGAGGCTGAAAGGCATATTGTGAGCCGCTATAACGATTTATTACAGTCTGATATATTAAAAATTGCTCATCATGGAAGTAGAACAAGCTCAAGTGAAAATTTCTTATCATTTGTCAAACCTGAATTAGCGATTATTAGTGCTAGAGGCGATGAAAGAAGCGGTTTTCCCAATAGTATAGTCCTCGAAAGATTAGAAAATATAGTAAAACAGGTTTATGTGACAGGTAAGAATGGAGCTGTTGTAGTGACTATAAATTGAAAAGTCAATATAGTTCTTTGTCAAGCTGAATATATATTTCGTTTATTCTCAACTCCTAATTCCTCACAATAAACCATTTCCCAGCCCTGATAGATCACTATTAGTTTTTTGAGAACGACATCACCATAAGGAGCAATACTAAACTCTTTTTTAGAGTAGTGGTCTTCAGAATATTTTTCGAGTTGTTCTGTTGCTTCTTTGATTTTATTTTGAATTTCGCTAGATAGTTTTTCACCTTCAAAATCTTTCTTAATATATTTTAATTCGATGAGATAAGCGTATTTCATGTCTGGATATTTTTGGTAAAATGGGAATAGGGTAATATCAGCAAAACCTTTATTCATCTCTTTTTCAGAGTAAGAGATGTAAAAATCGTTTATATTTAAGTAAATAAGATGAAAAGTCTTTATCACAGCCTCACCATTTTTAAAATCTCTAACACTAGTCTGGATATTGAGGAGCTTTTGGATATACTCAAAGGCAGGCTTGAAGTCTCCATCATAAGCCATATCGGACATACAATTTATCATATCATCAACCCAATTCAGTCTACCATAAGGTTTGCGTAAAATACCTTTTATATAATCATAAACAAGATGTTTTAGGGTTTCATTAGGTATTTGAAGTAATGCCTTTCCTTTAAAGGTCTTTCTAGTAAAAGTTAATAAACCCAAAAAATAAAGAAATGATTTGTAATTTTCTGGTTCTTTAAGTCTATTAAAAGGAAAACTTTTGTTTATATTCGCTGATATTTTGTCAGTATTGATAATTTCTGTTAAAATGTCAAAATTGCCATTTAGCTCGTCTCCGTGAAAGACAAGGTTTTGGAGTTTTGTGTAATCCATTCGAAGATTTTCGTCAATGAGATATTCAGGATAATAAGTCCTATTTATTGTTAGCGTCATGAAATACAAGACTCCGTCTGTATTGTAAACAGATTTTTCACTTTTAGAGGAAAATAAATAATTATCATACCATTTTCTCAAAAGGTGCATTGCTTCGGATTTATTCAAAGGATATTGACCGGCTTTGATATAATAGTCAAAGATTTCACTGACATCATTTTCTGTAAAGCCGAGTAGGGTATTGTATTCTGGTATTAATGAAATATTTGTCCCGATATTAAACCCACTAGAGACATCGTCAAGGGTAATAGGAGAAACACCTGTCATGAATAATCGTGAGAGAGCTGGGTTCATTCCAGAAGTTAAAGTTTTTAATGTTCTAAAGAAATCTTTGAAAAAACCATTCTGACTAGTGATTTGATGATATAATTCAGCACCTTCTTCAGAAAGTAAAGCGTTTGTAAAATTGTCGTATTCATCGATAAAAATATAAAATTTCTGGTTAGACTCTCGGATACCATGAACTAAAATATTCAGTTTATCGCTGATAGCGTTTTCTTTATTAACCATTTCAACAATATTTTCATGTATATATTCTTTATTTCTTCTCATAAAAGCCCAAATTTCTATATTACAATAGTTATTGAAACTTTTTTGCAAATCATCAGTTGCCTGTGCCACAGCAGAAAAATCAAGATATAAAATAAGGTATTTGCCTCTTTCTTCGGTATGATGCTCATGAATCCAAGTCTCCTTGAATAAAGTATCAAATTTTTCTTTGCTGTGGATGTCGTAGTATAAACCCAGCATCGATAATAACATTGATTTTCCAAAGCGTCGAGGACGGATGAAAAAATTGAATCTCGTCTTTTCAATTTCGGGGATAAACATAGTCTTGTCAACATAATAAGCGTTGTTTCCTGAAATATCGGCAAAACTTGATATGCCATATAGGATTGATTTTATTTTTTCCATGGTTCCCTCTTTACAAATTACAAATTACAATTTACAAATTACAAATAATATTTTTGGAAACAAGTTTTTTTTATTTAGGTTTTATGTCAAGTTTTTTCAAAGTTTTATTATTTTGTAGAAAATTTGTTACGAGTTTTAAAAGAATAATTGATATGATTTCAGGTATTCTTTGTCATTATGAGAGTAGCGAAGAATCTCCCTGTCATTCTGAACGCAGTGAAGAATCTCGGAAGTTATTAAAAATCAATATGATGAGATTCCTCATTGTGTTCAGAATGACAAATATTCACAGAGTTGGACTTTTCGGAGAGGGATCATATATGACCGCAGTCTGAGAACCAATATTTGTAGTGGCGTATTGCTTACGCCTTATTTTCGATACGAATACAAGAGGTTTTGTAGTGGCGTATTGCTTACGCCTTATTTTCGATGCGAATACAAGAGGTTTTGTAGTGGCGTATTGCTTACGCCTTATTTTCGACGCGAATACAAGAGGTTTTGTAGTGGCGTATTGCTTACGCCTTATTTTCGACGCGAATACAAGAGGTTTTGTAGTGGCGTATTGCTTACGCCTTATTTTCGATGCGAATACAAGAGGTTTTGTAGTGGCGTATTGCTTACGCCTTATTTTCGACGCGAATACAAGAGGTTTTGTAGTGGC
>WRLO01000041.1 GCA_009777575.1 Candidatus Cloacimonadota bacterium | reverse complement strand
CATAAATACCTCACTATATATGACAATTATACTTGATATAACTAATATACCATATATTCGTTACAGAAAAATGTTGCTATTTATAGAATAATTTGTTTATATGACAATTATAAGAGAAAAATTTAGGATGTATAGATTACTCAGATTCTATTTCATTTTTTTGCTTGTCAATTTCATTAGGCTTAAAATCATTTTCTTTAAGTTTTCGAGAGATTCATTGATGCTTAAAAATGTCCACTCCGAAAAGCTGATAAATCACCAATTTCTGTAGGGAACGCAATTTTGACCGCAGTCCGAGAACCCCAATTTTGTCTTTTTTATTTATTTTTATATGGTCATTTTTGTAGTGACATATTGCTTATGCCTTCTAAACCGCTTGTATTCGCACCGAATATAAGGCATAAGCAATATGTCACTACAAAAATGGGTTCTCGGACTGCGGTCAATTTTGCGTTCCACTATCGTATTAGAATTTAGTAAGTTAATGAGCGATAATAAATAAAATATCTTTTAGAATAGGACTCATAAAAATAATTTGGTTGACAAAAATCATTGATTTTAATTTTTTGTTCCATATTAGTAAAATCATAAAGGAGTGAATATGAAAATTATCACTAAAACGATGACTATCATAGCGATACTGATACTTACCTTAGGATTCAGCATAAGCTTTTTGATAGCAGAAGAAAATAATCCAGAAGGAGGCAATGACATGGATGCAGAGATTATTAGAGTTTATGCAGAGAATATGCCAGCATCTCGATTTATTGGGAAAAAATATCTCGACGAAGATCGAGTTGAAGGTACTTTTGCTCAGCAATGGGGTGAATGGCATCAGCATGGCTGGTTTGATGAAATCACAAAACAAACAGATTTAAATCTGGAAGAGTGGTTTGTCGAGGCAGAAGCATCAATTGGATTGATGAGATGGAAAGGTGAAGAACCTTTTGAGTATTGGATAGGTATGTTTATGCCAGCGGGGACAGCTGTTCCAGAAGGAATGAATTATATCGATTTCCCTGTTTTAAAGCTTGGTATAGGTTGGGTTCAAGGTGTGGCGCCAAACATATATTTTATGAATGGTCCAGTCTATGAAAGGCTTGAAGCCGAGGGTTTTCAACCTGTAGCTGATGATAGTGGCACTTGGTGGAGTATTGAAAGATATACATGCCCAAGATTTACTACTCCTGATGAAAATGGAAATGTAATTTTAGACCATGTATATGTTTTGCAGTTTCATGTTCGCTGCCAATCTTGCTATATGATAATTGATGAACCTGATAAATTCGGTTCAGAATCAGACGGCACAGCAAGCCAAGATTATTGTCTTTATTGTTATCAAAATGGGAGTTTTGTCACAGAACGCACCTTTGAAGAAGCTGTTGAAGCCAATATACCATGGTGGCGAGCTGAAGGCGATGAAGACGACGATGCAGCCAGAGAGAGAATCAAAAGAATATTCCCTACACTTAAAAGGTGGAAAAGCGATTGATTTGATAAAGAAGATAGTCAAGAGACTGTCGCATAGTTAGAAAATTCTGTCATTCTGAGCTAAACGAAGATGGACAGAATTTTTTACTATGCGAGGACCGCTATTAAGACTCAAAAAAAACAGTTGCCAAAAATCGCAGGTTTTAAAAAAAGGTATTGTAATGTAAATATGATGGTAAAAAATTAGTTTTATTATTAATCTAATATGAAACAAGATATTGTTATTAAAGAAGTTATAGCTTTAAAGGTAATATAAGGAGTATTAAATGTCAAAAGCTACAAAAACAGCTATCACACCGACTCGGCAGGAAGACTATCCCGAATGGTATCAGCAGGTGATAAAAGCTGCTGATTTAGCTGAAACAAGCGAGGTTCGTGGTTGTATGGTCATCAAGCCATGGGGTTACGCATTATGGGAAAATATCCAAAGAAATTTGGATATAAAGTTTAAAGAAACAGGGCATCGAAATGCCTATTTTCCATTATTTATCCCAAAAAGTTTTTTTGAGAAAGAAGCTGAGCATGTAGCCGGCTTTGCAAAAGAATGTGCGGTTGTTACGCATACAAAGCTTGAGGACGATGGACAAGGGGGGTTAAAAGTTTCTGGGGAGCTTACAGAGCCTTTAATAGTGAGACCAACATCAGAAACCATTATAGGAGCTTCATTTGCGAAATGGGTTCAATCATACAGAGATTTACCTCTTTTGATAAATCAATGGGCAAATATAGTGCGTTGGGAGATGAGAACTCGCATATTTTTGAGAACTACAGAGTTTTTATGGCAAGAAGGGCACACAGTGCATGCTACATATGATGAAGCGATGGAAGAAACTATCAAAATGCTGGGTGTTTATGCAGATTTTGCAAGAGAATATTTAGCTTTACCTGTAATAAAGGGCGAAAAAACACCAGCAGAAAGGTTTCCAGGAGCTTTAAATACCTACTGTATAGAAGCTATGATGCAGGATAAAAAGGCTTTACAAGCAGGAACATCACATTTTTTAGGACAAAATTTTGCTAAAGCATCAGAAATAAAATTTCAAAATAAAGATAGTGTCGTTGAATATGCTTGGACAACCTCTTGGGGTGTTTCTACAAGACTTATTGGGGCTCTGATTATGGCTCATAGCGATGACAACGGTCTTGTAATACCACCTAAAGTAGCCCCGGAACACATTGTTTTTATTCCAATATATAAAAGTGAAGAAGATAGAATTGCGGTTTTAAACTTTACAAAATCTATAATCAGTGAAATAAAAAAACTCCGTTACAATGATGAATATCTCAGAATAGAGCTGGATGATAGAGATATAAACAACGGAGAAAAAAACTGGCAATGGATAAAAAAAGGTATTCCTATCAGAATAGAAATAGGACCAAAAGATCTCGAAAATGACTCTGTTTTTATGGGTAGAAGAGATAAAGAGCCTAAAGACAAAAAATCTGAAAAAAGATTAGATTTCATCAATAATATAGTTTCTATTTTGGATGAGATACAAGAAAACATATTTAATAAGGCTCTAAATTTTCAAATAGAGAATACAAAAAATATAGATAATCAAAAAGAGTTTTATGATTTTTTTACAGCAAAAAATCAAGAAAAACCTGAAATTCATGGTGGTTTTGCTATGTCTCATTGGTGCGAAAATGAAGAATGTGAAACTAAAATAAAAGATGATTTGAAAGTAACAATTCGTTGTATACCTACTTCCACAAATAAAGAAACTGAGTCAGGACAATGTTTGATTTGCGGGAAGACATCAAAACGAAGGGTTTTATTTGGAAAAAGTTATTAAAAATAAATAAAAAACCGGAGGATACTAAAATGTTTAGTTTACGGAAATTTTTTTTGGTTATAGTGATTTTGGTGATTTCATTAGGCTTAATAGCTCAAGAGAGATCAGCAGAAAGAATTGCTCGAGAGCATTTAGAGACAGGAACATTAGCTTTTAATGATAGAGATTTTCCTGTAGCAGTTGAAAATTTGACAATTGCATTGAGAATGTTTCGCGAGCAAAACAGTGATTTAACCCCTTTCAACGATGAGATTCGAGATTCTTTGTTTAGGCTTTATGCTACTGGAGTAAATTCGAGTAATTGGGAATTAGCTACTCGTTATGGAGAGGAATTTTTACAAATCGACCCATCTAATGAGGCTATAGTGCGTAATCTTGCGACTATTTATAGAGCAAGGATGAACAATATGTCTAATGCAATTGCTGTTTGGGTAAGGTATGATGAACAATTTAACAGTTTTGTAGCAAAACAAGAAATCGCTGATTTATACGCTCGAAACAACGATAATGCCAACGCTATCATCTGGTATTATCAGGCATTGGAAATGAATCAAGATGCTGATTTACTACAAAAATTAGCAAGTCTCTATATGAATAGCAACCAAAGTGATAGAGCGATTCAGGTTTACAACGATTTTATTGCTTCAGAGCCTTCTCGAAGACAACTTGGAATAGCTTATAGAAACATGGGCAGGCTTTATCAAGACATGAACAATCTTCCACTTGCTATTCAAAACTATGAAAGAGCCTTAGAGATTGATTTTGATAGAAGTATCAGTCTGTGGCTCGTAGATCAATACTACGACAGTGGCAATTTTGAAAGAGCAAATCATCATATTGATATTATGCTGAGAAGAAATCAAAACGATAATGATGCTATATACTTTAGGGCTGTGATGTTACACTCTGATGGTAGATTTGCTGAAGCAAGACCACTATTTCAAAGACTTGTAAATCATGCTACATATGGACAAACTGCTCAACAATTTATAAGAAGCATTGACTCAGAGAATTGATATCTTTGTGTAGATGAAAAAAAAGCGGATGTTAAAAGAAAGACAAACCTTCCCAAAACAATTAATGCGAGGTAATTTCACCCCACATTTATGGGGGAGGGGCAGGGTCAAGGCATGAAGATTTTAAAAAGAGGATTTGAGAGAAAACAGAGGATTTTAACACAGAGAAGACAGAGAAGACACAGAATCACGATCTACCTGTGTAAAAAAGAAAAAACTCAAAATCTCTATATAAAACACTTCATGCGTTGCCCCTGAGGACCCCACTCCGAAAAGCCATTTGCGTAGTGGCGTATTGCATACGCCTATTTTTTGACTCGAATATAAACTATTTATTAGGCGTATGCAATACGCCACTACGCAGATGACCCCTAAAAAATGTAGTAAATACCCAAAATAGACTTTTCGGAGAGGACTCCTGAGGCAGGGGGAAAGTTTGAAGTTATCTACGAGAATAATAAAAAATTAACTAATCAGAATAAATAAGAGGTATTAATGAAAAGATTTATCATAGCTGGAAATTGGAAAATGCACAAAACTAAAGAGGAATGTGATAATTTCTTTGATTGTTTGGGCATACTTTCTGACAATGTAACAAAAATAATATGTCCTAGTTTTCCATTAATTACGATTGCTGAGAAAAAAGGTCGTGAAAAAAACATAAAAATAGGTGCTCAAAATGTTTCTGAACATGCACAAGGGGCTTTTACTGGAGAAGTTTCTGCTGAAATTATACATTCAATCGGTGTCCAATACTGTATCATAGGGCATTCTGAAAGAAGACAATATTTCAATGAAACTGATGATTTAATCCAAAAGAAATGGATGCAACTAAGAAAACTTAACATCAATCCCATTATTTGTATCGGAGAGACATTAGAACAAAGAGAAAATGGGAAAACAATCGAGGTCATTAAATCACAAATTAACCAGATTTTTTATGATGTTGAGTTAGTAAATACAGAAGATTTGATAATTGCTTACGAACCTGTTTGGGCTATTGGAACAGGGAAAACTGCTACTCCAGAGATGGCTCAGGAAGTTCATGGTTATATCAGAAATCTTTTATGTGAACATTATTGGGAAAAAGCTAACGATATTCCAATTTTATATGGTGGCTCTGTAAAATCCTCAAATATAAAAGATTTATTGATACAAAAAGACATAAACGGTGCTTTGGTAGGTGGAGCATCACTATTATCATCTGAATATGAATTAATGGTGAAATATGCTAGTGAACTACTATCAAAAACGGTCTAAGGAAGAAAAATGCACGACATAAAATACATAAGAGATAATGCTGATCTAGTAAGAGAAGCAATAGCAAATAAAAATGAGAAAGCTGAAATTAATAAGGTTTTGGAACTAGATGATCTCAGAAAAAAGACTTTATATGAGTTTGAGACTCTTAGGGCTGAACAAAATAAGATTTCCAAAGAAATTGGACAACTAAAAAAAGAAAAAAAAGATGTGTCTGTTTTAATGCTATCAATGCAAGGGGTTGCTGAAAAAATAAAGGATTTATCCACAAAAGTAAATCAAATTGAAGATGAGCTTAACGATTTTTTACTAATGATTCCAAATATTCCAGACAGCTCTGTTCCAATTGGTAAAAATGCTGAGGCAAATGTTGTTATCAAAACTCACGGACAGAAACCAATATTTGATTTCAAAATATTGGAACATCAAGATATAGCAGTCGAACAAGGTTTTCTTGATTTTTCAAGAGGAGCAAAAATCACAGGAAGTGGTTTTCCAGTATATATTGACAAGGGAGCATTGTTGGAAAGGGCATTAATAAATTTCATGCTTGATTTCCATATCGCTAAACATGGATATACTGAAGTAAAAATTCCTTTTGTGGTAAATAGACAAGCAATGATTGGAACAGGTCAACTACCCAAATTGGAAAATGATATGTATCATTTAGCTAAGGAAGATTTTTTCCTCATCCCAACCTCTGAAGTTCCTGTTACAAACCTTTTTGCAGGTGAAATATTAGGACACGAGCATTTACCTATAAAATATATTTGCTATTCGCCTTGTTTCAGAAGAGAGGCAGGTTCATATGGCAAAGACACAAAAGGTCTGCAAAGATTGCACCAATTTAACAAGGTCGAGATGGTAAGATTTGTTAAACCAGAAGAATCATTTCAAGCTCTCGAAGATATGCTCAACAACGCTGAAGCTATTTTACAGGCTTTGGAGCTTCCCTATAGGGTTATAACTCTCTGTACCGGTGATATGAGCTTCGCCTCAGCAAAGACTTATGATATCGAAGTTTGGTCACCTGCTACTGAAAAATACCTTGAAGTTTCCTCGGTTTCAAACTTTATAGATTTTCAAGCAAGAAGAGCAAATATCAGGTTTAGAGACACAGATGGGAAAGTGAAATTTTTACATACACTTAATGGTTCAGGTCTAGCCACACCACGCACTTACATTGCCATTTTGGAAAATTACCAACAAAAGGATGGGTCTGTATTGATACCTAAAGTGCTTCAAAAATACATGAATTGTTTATAATGAAAGAGAAAAAAAACTGGATTCCCTCTGTTAATCAGTTTATAGATAAAGTCAAATTAGAAGATGATTTCAAAGACTTAGACTACGAAATAATCATCAGAAACATTAAAAATTATATTAGTAAAATAAATTCTGGTGAGTTCGCAAGTCATTGTTCTCAAAACAATGAAATTGAGGATGTAGATAACAAAAAAAAAGCTATTCTAAATCATTTTATTGAGTATTTAAAGAAATTATCAAGCTGCCCAATAAAACATGTTTTAAATGCTACCGGAGTTGTTTTACATACAAATTTGGGCAGAGCACCCATGTCTGAAAACGCTTTTGATTTTTTAAGAAAAAATAGTCTAAATTATTTAAACATTGAATTTGATTTAAAAACTGGAAAACGAGCATACAGAGATGATTTTTTAAAAGATATTTTTCATTTTATTACGGGTTCTGAGGATGTAGTTGTGGTAAACAACAATGCAGCTGCATTGTATTTGATATTAAATACATTAATACCTTCTCATCAAAACTATTCAACTCAAAGTTCTTTATCTTATAATCAATTTGAAAATAAGAATATTAAAAATCAAGTCATTATTTCCCGTGGAGAATTAGTTGAAATTGGTGGCTCATTTAGAATACCCGATATATTAGAAAGCTCAGGTGCTGTTTTGAAAGAGGTAGGAACTACAAATTGCACACGACTTTCAGATTATGAAAAAGCAATAAACGAAAATACAGCACTCATATTGAAAGCTCACACATCAAATTATACCATCAACGGATATACAGAATCAGTCGAAATTGATGATTTAGTAGCCTTATCCAAAAAATACAATTTACCATTTGTTTATGATGTTGGTTCTGGATTGATAAAAAAAACAAAATCTTTGAAATATTCAAACGAACTTACTATCCCAGAATATATTTCAAAAGACATAGATATTATTTGTTTCTCTGGCGATAAATTGCTGGGTAGTTCGCAAGCTGGTATTATACTCGGAAAAGGTTGTTATTTAAATCAATTTAAAAAAAATCCCCTCATGCGTGTTTTAAGAGCAGATAAATTTACTATTTCCAATCTATATTTTCACATATCTATGTATAAGAATGAAAATGAATTATTATTAAATAATAAGGTGTATAACATACTTTCTCAATCTGAAGATGAATTGAAAGAAAAAGCGCTACTCTTATCGAATAGTTTAAACAAATATTGTATAAAAAATAAAATTAATGAAGTTTCGGCTTTTACTGGAGGTGGCTCAATGCCTGACCTAAAGCTGAAATCTTATGAGGTTTGTCTTGATATTGAGACCCAAAAAACAAAAGATGAGGATTTGTACCATAGATTATTATTACTTGATACACCCATTGTAACTGTTTTGAGGGAAAGAAAATTATTTATAAATATTTACACCATCGAAAAAGAGGATATAGAATACATTGCAAAAAGTATTAATCTGATTATCCAAAACAGCATTTCAACTTAAAAGAGCTAGGGACACAAAATAAAGTAGTATTTATTAATTTCCTATCAAAATTTCACGAATCAACTGTTCGATTCTATCAAACTCGGCATCAGTTCTGCCATACCATTCCATACTAAAAGCATTTGCTCTAGCTTCCACCTCAGTTTGTCCATGACCTCTGATAAATTCGTCTCTATTATGTGGTATTTCAATAGCTCTCATTGTTGTTGATATAGTAGATCTAATCATTAATCTCAGCTTCACATTGGATATGTATTGATTTACAGAAAAATTTTCAGTATTGATTGATGGAATAATTTCAATGATTATATCTGGGCTATCTCCTATTCTAAAACCTTTTCTTTCGAGATTTCTCGAAAAAGTATTTTTAATTGGATCTGATATACTGTCTATTCTGACAGTGATATTTCTGTTTTGAGTTGGGCTAAATGAATCATTGAAATAAATGGCTAAATCACGAGTCTGAAAATGACCTTGTAAATTGTGACCAACACTAATCACGATAGGTCTTTCATAATCAGCTGTATAATTAATTAATCCAGCCATATTCGTTAAATAATTCATGTTATTTATCCGCACAGGAAAATCTGATAAAGATGGGATTCCTACAGGTTGTGTTATCGGTAAAGATGAAACCTCGCCAGATGAGTTATTTTCAAAACTTATCAAAAAGACAAATTCGTTGCTAAATTTATGATTTCCACTGATATTTTGAACAGTTATATGCTGTTTATTGGTGTTAAAAAATGAATGATATTGATCGTATAAATTTTCAAAATCGCGAACTAATCTCTCATTTAAATATCTTTTTTCATCTTCAAATCTTTCTTTTAAACTTATAATCCTTTCAAAATTTAAGATAAAGGTATTGCTAATTCTCTGCTGGTTTGATATTCTTAAATTATTAATTTCATTAGTCCAAAATTGATTGTATCGATTATAAAATTCTTCAATATCAAAAAATAATTCGACCCATACTCTGTAATATAAGGTATTTTGGAGGAGTAGATTTTCGCGATAAATCCTGTTGATTCTTGTATTTATGTTGTGTTGACTATCAAGATGAAATTCTCTATGTATATAATATGCTAAATCTTCTGTCGTGGCAGTTCCCAAAGTCATTGATATATCGCGAGTAGAAATATTGACATTTATTCCTAATTCGCTCCCTATCATTATTTGTGCTTGTATTATAGCATTTCTAAAAGCTTCTTCAAAATCGATGTAGCTTTGTGCATGTCCTATATAATAATTTATTCTGATATCACTTTGTTCCTTGAGGCTTACATCGCCTGATTGTTCAACTATGCGACCTACTTGTCTATTTGATGAACAACTAAATACTAGTATGATACAGAAAAGTAAAAAATATTTATTAATTTTTTTCATATATTGAATCCATTTATTTCCACGCAGCAATCGCCTTTCCTCTTCAAGAAAAACATCACTACAATGCGACCAAACAAGAACAACACAACCAAAAAAGGAGCCTTTTAATTAAAGGCTCCTTCATTTTCTTCATGAACTATTCAGATCCAAAAAATCTGTCCATTTCTGCAAAAGCTTGAGATGCTCTAAACTCATTATATAGAGCTTCTTCATTGCGGATACGGTTCATAAAATCACGGTTGACAGCTTCTCTTGGGATTGCTAATTGAATAAAGGCTACATATCTGCCATTTTCATTTTGCATCATCTGCCTTTGGGTGACTTGTGTGCCTTGGAATCTTTGGTTTGCTGTAGTTCTTACAACTTGTTCTGTCAGAGCTAATACTTGTGGATTATCCACGCCAGCTTCTGATTCAAAATTTCTTACCATCGCTTGAACTTGCATTTCAACATTTCTGGCTGCTTCTGCTGAAGCATTTGCTTGAGCTGCTTGTTCTGCAGCTGCTTGACTTACTCTCTCAGCAGTTCCATAAGTAAATATAAAGTCTGGACTACCTTGAGTTCCATACCAGCCAGGCTGGTATACTTCTCTCATGCCGCTTGGAGCAGAACCACCGCCACCGCCACCACCGCAAGCAATCATAAATAATGAGCCAAAAACGACCATTACTAAACAAAAACGTAGGAATTTCATAAATTCCCTCCTATAAAACTTATCTTTGTGTGATACAATATTTTTTATCAACCATTTTTGTCAACAAGTATTTTTAAAACACTATGTTGCTATAAATATTTTTATATAAAAAATATTTATTTTATGGATAAAAAGTATTGTTATAAATTAATTATACATTTATTTCTTTTTTTTACTGCGAATTTTTTTTTCTTGATATATTAAACTATAAAACACTCTTAGAAAGTCCCAATAGTCACAAATTTCCAAAGGGTTATAAATAATTAAAACCTCTTAGATATTTTTTCTAATCCCTCGTTTTCCTCAACTCATCGTAGATATACAGCACTGCTCTTACATAAGCATCACTATGATTGTAAGCCCTAACAGCTCTAAATCGAGCTTGATAATTTCCAATATTTCGTCCCGATAACCCGTGTCCATTAAGATAATTTGAGATACTATGTAGAGTGTCGTCAATGCTATAAATATCTACATCATAAAAATTGTCGTTGGCATCAATGAAAAAACTGTTCATAGAAGAAGGAATAAACTGTCCCCAACCCGCAGCTCCAGCAAAAGAACCGATGAAATGATAAGTATCTTTATTTGTTTTTTGAGTAAAATTATAGAGAGCAACCAGCTCATTGACTGCGAATCTTTGGCGACGCGGTAAAAGGACATATTGCGAAACAAGAGTAGGAAAAGTGTAGAAAGTTCCTCTCCAACGCGGGTTTGCATAGTCAGATTCGATTGCCATGATAGCCATGAGCAGTTCATAGTGTATTCCATGTCTTCTCTCTGCTGCCAGTAAGGTTTCTCTATGAGTTACACGAAAATCTGCACCACGACGGACTTTATCATCAACTCCAAAATTTCTCATATACCAATTTTGGTCTCTTTCTCCTCTAGAAACCTGATGCTCTGGCATTTGAGTAAAATTTCTTACTATGCTATGATAAATTCTAAAATCGGGGTGGTTTATATTGTCAGCTAGCCAGTTTGCAGGCACACCACGCTCAATAAGTTTAAGATTTAGCTCCTCAACTAATTCCCAATATTCTTCTTCTATTTGAAATCTTAATCTAGGAACAAGTCTTATAATCAAAACATCATCTTTGAAGCTGAGTTCACCGGCAGAATTAATCTTGAAATCAAGATTATTTGAGGTAAAGGATAGATTTTCAAAATACATTGTGTCCGCTAACTGATCAAAACCAAAACTTCTAAAATCTACTGATAATATGAGATTTGTATTAATATTCGTTTGAATAAATTTATTTTGTCTATTCAAGTTGAAGAAGAAACCTTGCTTTTTTATATCAATTTCCATCCAAGGACTTTTTATTTTGTATCTTGTTACATTTGGAAAAAGTATGCTTCTATCATTGCTATTAATAAAATATTCTTCCATATTGTTGAATAAATCATCTGTATAATGGTCAAAGAAAATTTGTAAATTATAATCTCTTTTTTTATTATTGAAATTACTTAAGTAATTATCAACAGAGGCAGTAGCGCGACTTGTAAGATATTCATAATCAATGCTTTCGATAAAAGAATTATAAATTGAGTCTATTTCAGTAGTTCTCATTTCGAGCTTGTTACCCAGAAATATATGAAAATTGTCCGTCGTAGTTTCTGGAAGATAATCCCAGCCCAGAAAATCATATAGACTTGCAAGAATAAAACCCTTGTTTTCTGCTTTATTTCTACTCATGGAATTTATAGAAATAAGAGTTTCATCAAATATCGAGTAAAATTTGTCATGCAAAATGTCCCCTGTGATTATTTGGTTTACAAATTTATTGTATTCATTGCGCGGTTTTATACTTTCTGGAAATCGAGAGTCATCAAGAGGTAATGGAACTAAAACAATCCTATTGGTGTTTCTCTGTGGTCTATTATCTCTTCGATCTCGATATACCCTCTCATGAATAGTTAAGTTTTCAAGGTAAGTCAATAGTTCAAAAGCCTTAAAAAAAGATAATCCAAGAATTTTTTCTTGGGAAAGCTCAAAAGTTTGAACAAAAGCATTTTGTGATCTCCATCTCCTCAATCTGATAGCATAGAACTGCTTTAAAAGATTCAAAATTTCTTCCTGAGTTTGATTTAAGATATTTAAATCATTGTTTATCAATGAATTATTTTCATTTTCGTTAATAAACATTGACTTTTGGTAAGCATCTAGTAAAAGATTATATTCTAAAGTAGATAGAGCTATATTTGTCACATCAGCCACTGGATACATAAAGTCCGGCATTTCTATGAGTTCACGATTGTAGTTTTTCAGATAAGTCTTATATAGCTGTGCAGAGATATAAGTAAGTAGGTTAATCCTGTCCTTATCAGTTAAATTTTCTAAATTATAAAACTCTTTATCAAGATTTAAAAACAAGACATTTTGTCCTTCAAACAAATGCATATAATCAGTGAAATCGGTCATTATATCACTATTTTCTGAAGTTTGTTGGACAAAATGATTGGTTGCTGGAAAAGAATTTATAGATTGAAAACCATCAACTCTATCAGAATTAAAAAGTAATATTCTATCTTTTTCATAACTCAAAAGCCATGGAGAATCAGCTCTGAAAGCGATGCTATCTTGTTCTGTGACACTCTCATTGAAATATTGATAGATTATCATGTTGAGCGTCATAAAGCTGATGTCTATCTTATTTGGTTGTTCAGTCGAAGATATGCTGCTGATCAATACCAGAACCATTAATACAATTAAATATTTTTTCATATACATTCCCGTATTCGAAATCAAGTTTATAACAATACCAATTTTTTTAAGATATGTGTTTTGTAAACAATTTTTTAGATTTTTCTCCTATTAATATTTATCTGTCAACATTATAAAAAACTCTACTTATTATTTTACAATCAAATTTTCTCCAGTCATTTCTTTTGGCACTATCAAATCCATAAGATTTAACAAAGTTGGAGCTATGTCACCTAGTTTTCCATTCTTTAAACCGTATTTTAAGTCCATATCCTTTATCAAAACCATGAAAACTTCATTCATACTATGGGCAGTCATAATATTTCCAGCCTCATCAATCATTTGTTCAGCATTTCCATGGTCTGCTGTGAGGATTATATCATATCCTTTTTCCAGAGCTAAGGGTATCACTTGAGCTATGCATTTATCAACAGTTTCAACAGCTTTAACTACAGCATCAAAAACGCCTGTATGTCCAACCATGTCGCAATTTGCATAGTTTATGATAATCAAATCATAATTTTTTTCATTCAATATTTTCAAAGCTGACTCTGTTACCCCTAAAGCACTCATTTCTGGTTGTAAATCGTAAGAAGCAATTTTTGGAGAAGGTATCAAAATCCTGTCCTCACCTTTAAAAGGCTCTTCTACACCGCCATTAAAGAAAAAAGTAACATGAGCATATTTTTCGGTTTCAGCTAGTCTTAACTGGGTGAGATTATTGTCTTCCATTACTTTTCCGAGAATATTATCTAGTTTTTCGTTCCTAAAAGCCACTTCGACAAAAGGAGAAAAATTTATATCATACTCAGTCATCGTGACATATTTCAGGTTTTTGAATCTTTTTACAGGAAATTCATTAAAATCCTCATAAATAAAGCATTTAGTCAGTTCTCGCGGTCTATCAGAGCGGAAATTGAAAAATACAATAGCGTCGTTTTCTTCAATCAAAGCTATTGGATTTGAGTTTGATTCTGTAGATTCTGTAATGATAACAGGTAGAATAAATTCATCAGTAACCTCAGCATCATAAGATTTTAAGATAGCATTTAAAGGACAGATATCATAGCTTGCTTTCCCAAAAACTAAGGCATCATAAGCCTTTTGGACTCTTTCCCAACGATTGTCTCTATCCATTGCATAATATCTTCCGCAAAGAGAAGCAATTTTTCCTAGTCCATATTGATTCGCTTTTTGTTGATAATCACTAATAAATCCTGAACCTGAATGAGGCAGAGTATCTCTTCCATCCATAAAAGCATGAAAATAGACATCTTTGAAACCTTCTCTATGAAACAATTCCAATAGTCCATCAATATGATTTAGGCTACTATGCACACCTCCATCAGATAAAAGTCCAAAAAGATGAACCTTTGATTTATATAAACGCGCATGCTCAATTGCTGACAAAAGAGCTTTATTTTGAAAAAATTCTTTTGTCTCAATCTTGTGATCTATCAATGTATTTAGTTGATAAACTATCCTACCAGCTCCTATATTTAAATGTCCTACTTCAGAGTTTCCCATGACTCCTACTGGTAGCCCTACATCTTTGCCATTTGTTTTTAATCTACAATGCGGATATTTTTCTAGTAAACTATCAATAAATGGTGTTTGTGCTTGTTTAACGGCGTTCCCTTCTATATTTGGGTTTATTCCATATCCGTCAAGTATGATTAACATCGCTTTATTTGTCATTTTACCTCTTTTACTGTTTCAAAACATGCCATACCAGCTTATCTTTGGTTCTTTTGGCAAAGATATCTACATAATCTATAACCTCACAACCTTGTTTTTGAACAAGTTCTTTTGTTCCATTGGCAGTTTTCTTAGAACCACCTCCACCAGAGACCATGATAATCTCAATTTTTTTTCCAGCGGGAAGACATTCAATAACGCTATTTATCGGAGAGACAGGAAAAAATCCCCAAATAGGTGACATGATAATGATTTTTTCATAATCTGCTAAGTCAGATTTTAATGGCTGAATCAAAGCTATTTTTCTTTTTATAGCTCTGTAAACACCTATTGTATAAGCTCTAAAAATACAAGGTTTATTGATTTCTTGTATTTCTTCAATGTCTGCACCAAGCTCTTCTGCTTTTTTAAGAGCAAGTTCTCTTGTGTTTCCGGTAAAGGAATAGAATAGTATTAAAGACTTCATATTCTCTCTCCAATATGTTAATTTATTTATTTTTACGACATTTTAGAAGCACCCTCAAAAAGGGAAAGTTCATAAAAGGGTGATAATTTTTAAAGAGCTGTTTTAGTCAAGAGATTTTTTGAATCAAGTTTTTCAAATAAGTATTGACAAAATGAGTAACTTTATATTTTTGTTCTTAATGAGTTCTTTTAATAATTTAGTGAGAATTCAATAATAAGATTTAAGGAAAGAACATGGCTGTAAAATACACTGTTCCACGCGGAACACAAGACATACTCCCCAAAGATTCATATAAGTGGGAATATATGGAGATGGTATTTCGTAAAGTAGCTAAAAGCTATGGTTATCAGGAGATAAATACTCCTGTATTTGAACAAACTGAAGTTTTTGAGCGAAGTGCTGGGGATAGTACCGATATAGTTCAGAAAGAAATGTATCGTTTTCAGGATAAAAAAGGTCGAAACTTTGCTCTCAGACCCGAAGGCACAGCTCCTGTCATCAGAAGTTATATAGAAAATAATCTTGGCTCTGAAGGTCATATAACTAAACTTTTTTATATCGAAGCTATGTTTCGCTATGATAGACCTCAATCGGGTCGTAGCAGGCAGTTTTCACAATTTGGCTGTGAATGCATCGGAACCAATCATCCATATTATGATGCAGAAAATATAACCGTATTTTGGACATATTTAAAGACTTTAGGGCTTAAAAATTTTGTAGTTGAGATTAATAGTATCGGCTGTTCTGAATGTTCAGAAACCTACAATACTGCCTTAAAAGATTATTTTAAAAAGTTTATTTTTTTACCCAACAATGAAATCTCTGATTTAGTCTGCCCGGACTGTCAAACCAGATATGATAAGAACCCTAAAAGATTGCTTGATTGTAAAATACCAAAATGTAAAGAAATCTCAAAAGAAGCACCTTCTATGCTTGATTATCTTGATGATAAATGTAAAACTCATTTTTCGGAAGTTCAAAAATATCTTGATATATTAAAAGTTCCTTATGTAATCAACCCCAAAATAGTTAGAGGACTAGATTATTACACCCAAACAGCTTTTGAGTTTATTAACTACAATCTTGGTTCTCAAAATGCTCTGGGCGGTGGTGGCAGATATGATGGGTTGATAAAACAAATGGGTGGTAAAGACACACCCGCTGTAGGTTTTGCAGGTGGTTTTTCAAGACTTTTATTATCTCTGATAAATGAAAATAGCTTTCAAGGCGATTGTCCAAGACCAAAATATTATATAGTCTGCGCCAATGATAGCTCAGCAAATGATGAAAATGTTAGTAGTAAATTAACCAAAGCCCTTGAATTACTCATTTTTTTGAGAAATAAAGGAATTTATGCAGAATTTGACATAGAAAAAATCTCCCTGAAAGCTCAATTGAAAAATGCTAACCGCTTAAAAGCTCATCATGTTATAATTATTGGTGAAGAGGAATTAGCAAAAAATTATCTGACCCTGAAAAATATGAATACAGGCGAGCAGACGACTTTAGATTTTGATAAAATAGATGAATTGTAAAATTTTAAAATTGCTCCTTTATAAAAAAGGTATAAGGGGAGATCATAATAAAAAATGATTGTATCAAAGTAGCGTTATTGGGAGGCACTTTTGACCCCTTTCATGCTGGTCATTTAAAAGTAGCTGAGACAGCTATTGAAAAGCTCCCTATAGATTTTGTTTGGTTTGTACCGGCTGCGAAACCACCACATAAAAAAAAATGTATGTTTTCATTTGAAGAGAGAATTAATTTAATAAAAGAGGCTATCAAAGACAATTCTTCATTTTCAATTTGGGAAAAAGATATCAGAGAAAACGATAAAAGTTTTACCTATTATCTAATAAAAGAGCTAAAAGATCTTTATCCAAATTATCAATTTTTTTTCATTATCGGGGCAGATAATGTGCTAAAACTCAAAACTTGGTATAGATTTGAGGATTTATTAGAAATGATTGATTTTATCGTAATTGATAGGAAAACTCAAAATAAAAAAGAATGGAAACATCTCGACTATTTTCATAAATTGATATTTCTCGACATGCCTTTGATAAATATTTCATCTACAAAAATTAGAAAAGACTTGATAAAAAATTTCAACAAAGCCTGATTTCTTAATGAATCTGGGGGGGACACAGCCAAGCTGTCATCCATGTCAGGCACACCCCGTAGTGCCAATCTCCGATTGGCATTTTACAATATTTTATGGCAATCGGAGATGACAGGCTACTCCGCTTCGCTTCGTGGTGCCGCTACGGAAAAAAGTTGACACTAATGGATTTCCCCCCACATTTATGGGGGGGGCAGGGGGGGGATGTTTATTTATTGCCCCATCGTTGCGATGTCACTTCTTGCTCTTCCTTGTCATTCCGAGTGCAGCGAGGAATCTCTTCATATCGATTTTTAATAACATCCGAGATTCTTCACTTCGTTCAGAATGACAAGGTAGAGATTCTTCACTTCGTTCAGAATGACAAAAAAGGAATCATATTTTCGTGCTATAAAGTGTCGTCTCTGCGAGACTTAAATTGAAATTTTGATCTAAATTTATATATAAGGCGTAAGCAATACGCCACTACGATTCTCCATTATCCACTTAAGGCGTAAGCAATACGCCACTACGATTCTCCATTATCCACTTAAGGCGTAAGCAATACGCCACTACGATTCTCCATTATCCACTTAAGGCGTAAGCAATACGCCACTACGAATATGGGTTCTCAGACAGCGGTCATATATGATCATTCTCCGAAAAGTCCAATTCCGTGAATATTTGTCATTCTGAACACAATGAGGAATCTCATCATATTGATTTTTTAATAACTTCCGAGGTTCTCCACTTCGTTCAAAATGACAGGGAGATTCTTCACTTCGTATAGAATGGCAAGGAAAACCTGTTATACGACAATTAAAGGACGTTAAATAATTCGAGAAATTACGCCGAATAGTTCGAGAAATTTTTTGGCACATTGGTAAAATTAACGAAACTTTTCGGCGTAATTTTGCTAACTTTTTGGGAGAGAGGTTTTGAGGGTGAAAATGAAAGTGCTTTTTAGGTAATGAATTATTGATTTTGTGAAAAATTTGTGAAGTCGATTATCATTTTTTCTAAGATGTCAACCCACATGAGTATTTATTTCTTTTTTGAATTCATTACAAATTCAATTAAAAGCTCAATATGGTTTACTGATTTCATTTCTTTCATTTTGGATATTTCAAGATTCATATCTTCAAAATAGCCACGAATGTGTTCCAAGATATCCTGATAGAAGTATATAGATACTTTCAAACCTTCTTCATGGGTAATGTCTTGTAGGATATTTAGTCTTTTTTGGGATTTAGCGCATCTCTTACACTCATTTGTGTCTCCTTGTTATTATTACTTCTTAATTGTGTATAGACAAAGTAAGCCTTGTTTATACACATAGCCATTAAACAAAGTATTTATAGACTTTACTCTTGGATATTTGAATACCATATACCCCCCATAGCTTTTCCTACAACAAAACGCCCAGCACCATATGCAATGGTTTCTGTTCGAACACTGTTTATCCCACTATTAGGAATAGAGTTCCATGTAATTCCATCCAAAGAATATACTGTTCTATTTCCAATTGCGACAAATTTACCACCTCCGTACTCTACAGAATAGAAATATCCGGTTGTATTTGTAGCTGTCCAGTTCAAACCATCCGAAGAATAAGCTATTCTAAATTGCCCATCTCCTCCAACAGCTACAAATATATTATTACCATAAGCTATATCGCTAATGACTGCGTTTGTATCGATAATGTTGTCATCGACAACATTCCATGTTTCACCATTAAAAGAATATGCTACTTTGCCTTTGGCACTTCCGCTGTTACCACCAGCAACAAATCTTTCATTTCCATAAGCGATTGCTAAGAAAGTAAGATAGGGATAAGATGAAAAGTCATTAGAAGCCTCTGACCAAGCTTGTCCGTTAGTAGAATATGCCATATTTTGTCTTCCCATTACAAATTTTCCGTTGCCAAATGCCATATCATAAGTGCTCGTCAAAATGGAATTTGCTCCAATTGTCCATGAAATGCCGTCTTGAGAATATGCCACTATATCTGGACCAAACCCACCCAATGGTCTCCCAGCTGCAACAAAAATTCCGTTTCCATATGCAATTGCAATACGGTAATTATTAGTACTAAATGGGCTATTATCTACAGATATCCATGATATACCATCAAATGAATATGCCATTTTACCTTCATTACCTACTGCTAAAAATTTTCCTGCTCCGTAAACAATGCTCCAGATTGAACTAGAACCAAATATGCTTTCAGACACTGCAGTCCAGGTAATTACATCTTTTTCGTTACCATTGTCATCACTATTTTCTGTTGTTTTTTTACTTGAACAACTTAATATCGTAATACAAGCAAGTATAGTTATTATCCATAGAATTTTATTTATTTTCATAAATATTCCTTTCTTTATTTTGTTATTTACTCATAAGAAGGGGTAAGCATTAAACTCACCTCTTCTTTTAAAGTATTGAAAATAGAATCGTTTTAACTAATAACTGATTATAGTATTTACTTCTCTTAAAACACATTTTGTTAGTTACCAGTTAATGACATATTGATATATCATTTTCCGATTAATTTTTCAATCTCTGTTCCAAGCTCTCTCATTAAAGCACGGCTGTTTTTAGTTCCTTCAATACCAAAAATTGTTTTTATTTTATCAACAACCCGCCAAACGAAGAAACCTATTCCAAGGGTTATGACACAGATAATCGTTAAAACAACACTATCTTTAAGTGCTTGTTTTATCGGTTTATACTGACATACTATTACCCTTCCTTCTTTACCCTTTTTACACGAAAAAATGTATAAGGTATATTTATCAACACCTTGGAAATAAATCTTTTCTACACCCAATTCTTTTTTGGTGTTGATAGGTACAAATTTACCGCCAATTTTTTCATTAGCCAGAACAAAAAGTTCATTTGCTGGATAATAACGGTCTGTTTTTATCCATAAGTTTGATGAAAAAAGTTCTTTTTTCATAAGCTTTTTCTCCTTTACGATAGCTATGGCTTCGCTGTTATTTAAGGTACTAATATTCTCTTGGAATATAATTACCATCTTTATCTTTAAACTTCCCAACCAGAATAGTTATTAAATCAATAAGCCACCAGACACCAAATCCACCAGCTGTTATTAATTTCAAGATTCCGGTACCAATTTTTCCGACATAAAACCTATCTGCCCCAAATCCACCAAGGAAAAAAGACAATAATAATAATGTCAACCAACTTGCAGAAACATCACTTACTGCAATGTGATGTTTCCTTTGTCTAACACCACATTTAACACAAATTTCTGCTTCTTTTTTGATAATTTCTCCACATGATGAGCAAAACGCTTCATCCACTGCTTTTTGTCTGATGTCATTCATAATTTACATCCTGCATGCCTTGTTTTTGTCCTCCATTTTTATTGCTTAGTGTAAAGATGACCACCATAATAAAATGTGACACCATCTGTTACTAAACCAAAGGTTGTACCGGTATCAGTTTCTTTAAATGTGGCTTGACGGTTAAGCCCAAAATCTAAAGTGTATGTGCCATGAACATATATGGTGCCTCCGGGATTCCCTACAATGTCATAAGTGAAGGTCATATTTGATCTGATAATAAATGTTTCAACTGAGTGTCTTTCATTTGTCCAAGTTCCTACAAAGAGATTTGGATTTATATCTTCATCTTTGGGTTTTGTTTTCTTGTCTGAACATGCAAGAAAACCTGCAAGCAAGAGGCTTACTATTAAAACATAAAAAATTGTTTTTTTCATTGTTTCAGCCTCTTACCTAAACACAGTCGTTCTTTCGACTTTATGGTCTTTTGTAAATGTCAATTCGTCATCATCATCGTGTTTCCCAAAATCAACATTCGAGATCAAGTAAAAATTACCACTAACATCTCTTGCTAAGATACCTTTGTACAACTTAGTAAATTGCAAATCTCCAGTGACACCTGCTCTACCAGATGCAAGAAAACCTTCAGGATGAGAGCTAGATTTAGTAAAAAGATCGGTTATTGTTTGGTTTCTCAATCTAAAAGATTGCCAAGAAGAGCTACCGACTTCCATAACCCACATTCCTTTAATTGGTTCTCCTGTTTCGTTATTAATGTATACTGGCGTTGTTCCGTGTGGAAATGGACTTTGGGCTTCCAACCTATGACCAGCATATCCCATTAAGCTAACGATGACAATAAAGAATAGCATCGTTTTCATTCTAATTTCTTTTTTTTTCAACATATTTCCTCCTTTCGCCTGTTGAATTGGCGTTTTATTTTTGTTTAAGTTTTTTCCCAATTAAGTAATCTACATTCATAACTTTCCTTATTAATTATCCCATTCACCATTGAACTGATTTCCTGATGTATTAAAAAACAAGTTTTCTTCTTGACCAGCAGATTTTTCTTTTATTTTTAACACTGTATCCGCAGAACCGGCATATGCAGCGTGACCTCTGAAGTTGAGCACATTACCTGAGCTATCTTTTACAACATTACCATCAGATGAATTATCAGTAAAACCTGTTAAGATACCGCCAGTTTTTGTAAAAGTCCCGCTATTTACATATACTCCTCCTCCATTTTCACGTGAGGTATTACTCGAAATAGTTCCATTGAGCATATTGACACGACCTTCGACAAATACACCACCACCTACACGATGTGCAATATTACCTGTTATGTTTCCTCCATTCATTTGAAAGCCTCCATGAACTCCCCCACCTGATCCACCAAATGGTCTTACAACACCATGTACGGTTATGACAGCATTGTTACCAAATATATATCCATCATTCAAGATAAATTCTCCCCCATGACTAATAGATACCCCGCCTCCAAAATTAGCAGTGTTACCTGAAATTGTACCACCATGCATAGTAAAACGAACATTGTTATTTATAACAATTACGCCACCTCCGTGCGTAGGTGTTGTTGATCTAGTCGTATTAGAATTGTTAGATATTTCACCTGCATTCATGACAAAAGCACCGGCTCTTAAATGCACACCAGCACCATTATTGTTTAGTATACTCCCGCCATTCATGGTAAAAGAGGGATTACCGAACTGAGAAGTAACACCACCAGATGAATTGCCTCGTATAATTCCACTATCCATAGTAAAACTTCCGTCTCTCAGAAATACTCCATACCCTCTTTTTCCATATATTTGTCCACCATTCATGATAAAGGATCCGCCGTGCACATAAACCCCATGCCCATAACCCTCAATGTTACCTTGAGAAATGTTGGACCCTTCATTCATAATGAAAGTACCACCAGTCTCAACATAAACCACTCCGCCATTCCCTGCAGAGTTTGGAAGACTACCTCTTCCTATTACATTGACATTATCATCAAAGACAAGGGTAATTCCTGAACCTACTGTAATTCGGTCTCGTGGTTCTGATAACCTGATATTACGACTTCCTCCAATACCTTTTATGGTTATGTTTATATTGGTCTTACCGCTATATACAAAACTTTGACTTGTAATTCTTTCGTCGGAGTTGATTTCCAATATATAATTGGTATTGCTTTGTCCAAAAACGTTAAGCCATGCCATTTTGTCTGAGAAAGTATCTCCTTGCACTGTAATTAAGTTATCCTCTGCATGAATAATCGGTAACATGATTATCCAAAAGAAAATAACTAATGTTAAGTAGCATGCAAGATTTACATAACTTTTTCTATTTAAACTATTTTTCAACATATTTCCTCCTTTCGCCTGTTGAATTGGCGTTTTATTTTTGTTTATGTCCCCTATTATAAATTCTCTTAATCACCTTTTAGGATAGGGCTCGTATAAATACGAGCCATATTATTAAGTTTACACTAAGCTTGCTAAACTACATTTTCTGTCACGTTTGTAGAAACAACAATCCATTAAGTTTTTCTGAAAGGTGTTGCTATGTCCTACTGTTGATAAAAGATGTCCATACTTCTCACAGCTTGCTATCTCATTATTATGAATGGCAAGCATTAATGAATCACAGCAAGTTCTACGAACGTCATCATTTACGCCCTCACAATGCTTGGCTAGAATGTAACTTGATCTATCCATTTACTTCCTCCTTATAGGAATTATTTTTTATCTCTAATCATTTTCAACAATTCTCTTGCATTATTGTTATTTGGATTGTATTTCAATACCATTTCTAAATCATCTATAGCATGCTTAGAGTTTCCTTTTTTATCATGGTCAATGGCACGTTCAAAATAAGCACTAGCCACAGCATTTTTGGCATTATCAGAATTTGGGTCAAGCTTGAGCAGGAACTCAAAATCTTCAATAGCTCCATTGTATTGCCGAATTTTAAGTCTTACTCTGCCACGATTTTTAACAGCTAGAGGAAAATCTGGTTCGTAATGTATAGCCCAACCATAATCTTTTTCTGCTCTATCGTGGTCATCTTTACTCTCAAATGTCAAACCTAAGATATAATGTGCTACGGATAGACATCCTTTTAAGTTTTTATCATTTGGATTGTTCGATAATTTTTGAGGATACTCCGAAACAACTCTTTGTTCGTCAGTGACCCCATACATCTGTCCCATGACTTCTCTTCTGCTTTCTGCTTCTCTAGCACAAGATTCTTTAAATCTTTTTTCATTTTCTAGTATTTGAGCAGCTTGCATCTCCATTTGACTAATCATTTGTTTAAGTTCAATGTCGTTTGGTTGTAACTTTTGAGCTTCTTTAAAGCTCTGAATTGCTTGGACATATTTGCCATCTTGCCATAAATCGACACCACGATTGTAATGTTCTTTAAAACTCATATTCACTCCTTGTGATTTTTTTTATGTATTGTCTTTTTATTCGAGATTTTATAAAATATCCATGTAAGGATATAAAAAATCAGTGAAAGTGCTAAAAAAAATTGCCCCTCATCTTCATAATACATGAGTATAATAACTTGAAAAAAGCTACTAAAAGCGAGTATACCACAACCTATTTTCCAACCTTTAGAATCACTAAATAAGCATATCCAGAAATGTAATAACGGAAATGGAATATAATATAGAAGCGCATAATTAAAACCCATTCCCTGAGAGCTTATAATAACACCTACAATTATCATTATCATAGAAATTATGAAAAAAATGATAGATAGTATCATTTTACTTTTATCTCTTCTTGATATTACATTTACGATTGAGTTTGGATTGTTTGATGATGGACTACCTATTTCATAAGATCCAACATAATATACCCAATGTTCACAACTATGATTAGCTGGAAATCGTTCATCTCCTTTAGAATATGGACTATTTATATTGCCACATTCTCCTAGCCCATCACTTCCAGCTTTACCTGCATGAACTATACCAGTCCAGCGCCCACAATTACCACAATTCTTCATAATTAGCTCCTAATTTCTCTTATCTATCCTACCTAACTCCATGACCCTACTCTGTTGCCATAGACATCAAATAGGCTATCACCTCTGATATCAAACACTCTAGTGCCGTAAGTATCAAATATTACATTTCCTCTTATTTCATATTTGCGGCTACCTGAAGTGTCATATATCTCGTTACCTCTGATTTCGTAAACCCTCGAACCATAATTATCAAAAATAGTGTTTCCTACTTTTCTTGATATTCGGTTTCCATATTTGTCTTTAAAGTCCATAAAATCTCCTATTTAATTTTGAACATTTCTTCTAAATTCTTCTAGAGTTGACTTAATTCCAATGACTCGAATCTGCCATTCATGACTATATGCTTGTTTATGAGGTTCAAACTCATTGCTTGTTCTTGTATATTTTTCATATAAAGAATCTGCCCATTCTTTACGCTCAGCTTGCCATTTAGCAAACCTTTTTTTATATGTCACAAGTCTGCTGATAATGAAAACTGGATATAATGGTATTGTTGAAAAACAAATCAATGACAGAGTTATAAAGTAAACTTCTTGAAGACCACTACGAGTACTGCCCATATAATGTGAAGCAGCCCACATTGAACCTGCAAATATGAGTGGGATGAGCCATATCCCAAATCCTATTTTTTTGGGTCCATACTTCTTCTTGGAAAATACTACTGCTGATTCAAAATCATCCCTTTCTTCAATACAACGTTCTCCAAGTGCCATAATCTCTGGATTGTTTTCTATTCTGTCAGTTGATTCAAAAAGTAAAATGACCTCTACTACAATACTGACATGCTCTCTTGGTACTGCTTTTTTGATGCTAACAAATTCCCAACCAAGAGTCTCGTAAATTTCAATTGTTTCAAGTAATTGATGGAGGGACTCTTTTTGAAAACCACCTTGGTATTCTTCAAAATAGACCCATTGTTTAATTTCTTTCCTACTCATATTATTCTCCTATTATGATTATTTTTTGTTTTTATTTGCTTTTCGGATACATTTCTACATGGATATAGATTTGTATTGAGTTTGTTTTTGAAAAATTGAATAAAGATTTTTCTTGATATATTTTTTTTAGACAAAAAGAAATCTCTCTTAAAGTAAATACAATTTACCTTAAGAGAGATTAGTTTGGACAATAAATGTCTGTAAATGCTTGTATTATAAGCATTTACGGGGGGGGGGTAAAATTTGCTCTTAGGATAGGCATAGAATAGCATAGAATCGACGAAAACAAAAATTTAATACCAAAAAGACCTTTTTTGATAAAGTCTCTCAATTTGGCTATTTTGCCCCTTCTCGCAGATGTTTCCAAAACCATATTCTGTTCCATAACCGTCAGATTCAATTTAATTTCCACTCCAAAAACAAATTTTATGTTCAGTTCAGCGACATTTTTTAAAACAAGCTAAAAAAGTCAAGAACTATTTTCAAATCCATGAATAATTTTTACAAAATTTATATTAAAAATCGTCTCAATCTTTTATATATAAAGAAAATAGGCTATGTAAAAAATGATTTCATAGTTTATCTTGACAAATAGACCTCACGAAATATTTTTGAAATATGAGAGAAAAATTCAATAAAAATATAACATGGATAAAGGACAATGGCAATAAATGCCTTATGGAAAAGGATGGCATTGATATGGGAGAAATTATTTGTTCTTTTGGCAAGCCCAAAGGGTAAACGGGTGATGTTCACAAGGCAAGGTTTCCTTTTATCAGGATATTGCAAAAAGAGCAGGAGTTCCCAACGGTGCTTGACAATTAGTGCATCTGATTTATTGTATGACAAAAAAACACAATCTACTTTGGCATAGAGTCATTCGTTCAGATGTTCAGATAGATTTAAAAGACGAAGTCAGAGATTTACAGATACCACTGCTCAGTGTAGAAAATGTCAAAGTTTATGCACAGTATAGAGTAAATAAAAAGGTTTTTTGCGATTGGGACATGCTAGATTAAAGTTAAATTAAACTAAATTCTTATTGATTGATATGAGCTTATTATCCTTGAAAAAAACAAAAAAAAGAAAGAAAAGAAACCCAGCAGAAATAATGATAGTTGGGTTCTTAGCCATCATATTGCTCGGAGCGATACTTTTAAAACTACCTATTTCTACTCATAATGATGTGTCTGTTTCTTTTTTTTCCACATTGTTTACATCAGTCTCTGCTATATGTGTAACAGGTCTTTCTGTAGTAGATACTGCAACTACTTGGAGCTTGTTTGGACGCATAGTTATCTTATGCTTGATCCAGATTGGTGGTTTGGGTTTTATGTCAGTAACTACAATCTTCTTTTTTGTCATGAATACAAAAATAGAGCTGTCACAGAGGATCTTAATAATGCAATCATTGAGTCTAAAAGATGTGAAAGGAGTAGTTCAGTTGATTAGGCACATCTTTATAGGGACTTTGCTTTTTCAAGCTATTGGAGCTTTATTATTATGGTCTCGTTTTTATCCGCAATTTGGCTTCTGGAAAGGTTTAGGTATGGGTATTTTTCACTCTGTTTCTGCATTTTGTAATGCTGGTTTTGACCTGATGGGAAACATAGATACATTCTCTAGTATGACTTCATATCTAGGAGATATTGTTATAAAGCTAACTCTCATCTTTCTAGTTATTTTAGGGAGTCTTGGTTTTTTTGTATGGGAAGATATTTATAGAAACAGAAGATTTCAAAAGCTTCATTTACATTCGAAACTAGTAATCTCTACTACTGCAATCTTGCTTATTTCTGGATGGATATTTTTCTTTTTTATTGAAAAATCAAACCTAACAACCATTGGCAATTTACCATTTCACCAAGCACTTATAACTTCACTTTTTCAATCTGCTATGCCCCGTTCTGCTGGTTTTAGTATGGTTAATCAAGCCTTACTCACAAAAGAGTCTCTTTTATTTACAATGCTATTGATGTTTATAGGTGGTTCAGCAGGTTCTACTGGAGGTGGAATAAAAAATGTTACTGCAGCAATTTTATTTTTATCAGCGATTCGTTCTTTAAGAGGTCGAAAAACTCTCTCTGTTTTTGGTCGAACTATACCTGACCAGCAAATTGTAAGTGCTATCTCAATATTAGTGCTTTCTCTATCTGTCTGCTTTGTTGGCTCGCTTTCTATCTCCATTATACAACCTGAGCTTCCTCTTTTGGGGATAGTTTTTGAAGTAATTTCAGCAGTTGCTACTTGTGGGTTATCTATTGGTATCACCCCCTATCTCCAGCCTGCTTCAATGGTAATACTTATGCTGTTTATGTTTTTTGGGCGAGTTGGAATAATGACAATAGGAATGGCTGCATTTCTTAGAAGAAATAAACTAGAAAAAACTAAATACCCTGATACTTGGGTTATGATGTAAAATACATTTTGGAGGTATAAATGGGTTCTTATTTAGTAATAGGAATGGGTAGGTTTGGTAGTGCAGTCGCAACTGAATTGTATCAGATGAAAAATGATGTATTGGTAGTAGATAAACTTGAAGAAAAGGTTTCAAATATCATTAATCTTGTAACAAATGCGATTATTGGAGACACAAAAGACGAGTCTGTCTTGATATCTCTTGATATTCCAAGCTTTGATTGTGTCATAATCGCTACTGCGACAGCTATTGAGGATAGTGTTCTCACTGCAATAATGCTAAAAGAAATGGGAGCAAAAATGATTGTTTGTAAAGCTCAAAACGAGTGGCATGAAAAAATTCTTGTTCAATTAGGTGTGGACAAAGTTATTAGACCAGAATATATTACAGGAAAAAGAGTTGCTCATTCTTTATCTCAGAAAAATATAATAGAACAACTTGAACTATCTCCTGAATATAGCATAATTGAACTGACTACTCCTACTCATTGGATAAATAAAAGCATTGGAACAAGTGACCTTAGAAAAAAATATGGAATTACATTGCTGGCTATTAGGAGTGCCAAAACAGATGAACTATCTTTATCTATCAATGAGGGAACGATACTTTATGAAGGTGATATCTTGACTTTGATTGGACCAAAGGAAAATTTGGATAGAATAAATGGATGACCGCTGTCCGCAAAGTCATTATTGACCATCCACGAAGATTGAGCGAGGGGGGAGAGTATAATGACAATGCCCCTTTTTATGACATCATAGCTATTTTTAAAAGAATAGAAGCATTAGGTGCTCCATTGTTAATCCAATACAAAGGACGGAAAGGCTCTTCATTAATTTTATTGGTTACTCTCTGACGAAATTGATTGTACCAAGCATCTGGATCGTCAAGAAGCTTAACCACACTTTCATCTAAAACTGTATGGTAATTTG
>WRLO01000040.1 GCA_009777575.1 Candidatus Cloacimonadota bacterium | reverse complement strand
AGCGCCGACGATGATAACTGATAAAACTATCATCAAAATTTGTTGTGTTCCCATGTGTAATCTCCTTTATACATGTTTAATTTTTTTGATACCAAAATATATAGCAAGAAGTGTGCCAAACTTAATAAAATGGCTTTATTGAAGTGATATAGATTTTCTAACTTCCTTTTATAGTAAGGCCTTGAGACATATAATTTTTTTTTCTGAAGTATTTTTTTGCGAATATATTTTAGGATTCTTGTTGATTTACTGTCCATTAAAATGGACAGATTTTCAAAAAAGTGTCCATAAAAATGGACACCATTCCGAATGCGAATAAAAAAAGCATGAAGTAGTAAATTGTCTATGTGATGCTATTTTGTCTTTATCAAAAAACACCATAAAGAGTATTATAGGTAGCAATAAATATTTTGTTAAGGGATAGTATCAATCATAATCTGCTTTGACTTAATTTCATTGACAAAAAGAAGTCTTTTTTTTTTTTGGTAAAAAAAGGCTTCAAGGAGTAAGAGATGAAAGAAAACATCACTGTACAAATGGCAAAAGATGGAAACCCAGTTCCATTATGGGCTGGTTTTCAATTGCACAGTCTTTATCAGCCAAAGAAAGAAGGTATTTCGATAGCAGAAAAATTTTTAGAGCAAATTGGAGAAGCAAATTCTGAAAAAATAATTGAAAAACCGCTTTTAGTTTTAGGACTCGGATTTGCCTATCATATAATACCATTATTAGGTAAATTTGATGAAATTTATGTGGCTGAATCATGCCATGCTTTGATTTCAGAAGCAAAAAAGATAAAAGAATTAAAACCTATTTTTGAAAAATGTCGTATTATAGAAGATATAAGGGAAACTCCCTTGATGTCTGATTATCATCTACTTATTTTGAGATCTGAGATGAAGTTTCAAGAAACTTTTTTCAGGAATGTTGAAGATTGTTGCACAGAAGAAAACATTCCAGAAGAGAAAACAATGTCCATAAAAGACAATGAAAACATTCCTATAAAATCACCTTCTTTTAATCAAATGAGAATTTTAGTTAATTCTCCAATTTATGGAGGTTCATATACCACTGCTAAATATGTAGTTGCTGGCTTAGAAGCACTTGGTGCTTGTGTAAAACTTTGTGACCATTCTGTCGCTGAGCCTTTATTGAAGAAATATATAAATTTATCATCTAAACCATCCATAAATAATGGAACAAATAAGCTCATTGATCAACTAAACTCATTATTATCTGATACCCTCTGGCATGAAATTAAGACTTTTAAACCTCATTTAGTTTTTTTTATTGCTCAAAGCCCATTCAATGAAAACTTGATTAGAGAAATGAAAAAAGCAGGTATTACAACCATGTACTGGTTTGTAGAGGATTTTAGAAGATTTGCTTATTGGAAAAAAATTTGTAGCGACTTTGATTATTTCTTTATGATTCAAAAAGGGGAATTTGAAAAAGAATTAAAAAATAATTGCAAAACCATCTATGGTTGCCTCCCAGTTGCTGCTGAGCCTAAATATCATAAACCATTAAATCTAACTCACGAAGAAATATCTTTTTACGGTTCTGATATATCTTTTATGGGGGCTGCCTATCCCAATAGAATACTGTTTTTTAGACAATTCAACAAAATAAATCTTAAATTGTGGGGAACTGGTTGGGTAGATTCTGATTTACCAAGCTACAATATACCTTTAAAAGATCATAGAATAACTATTGAACAGTCCAATATCATTTATCAGGCAAGCAAGGTGAATATAAACCTTCATTCATCAATGGAAAACGAATCTATATCCAATAAAATGGATATAAAAAAAACAAGTCTTCTAATAGATAAAAATGGAGATTTTGTAAATCCGCGAACCTTTGAAATTGCAGCTTGTGGTGGTTTTCAACTAGTAGATGATAGAGTCGCAATCCGAGAATTGTTCGTTGCTGACAAAGAAATAGTCTTTTTCTCTTCTGTAGAAGAAGCTATAGACAAAGCTAATTTTTATTTAAAGAACGATGATTTGAGAAAAAAAATTGCTCTCGCTGGACAGCAAAAAACTCTAAAATACCATACTTATGCAATTAGACTCGAACAGATGATTAATATCGCTTTTAAGCATACTCCACGACTCGCCACAGGTATAGTAAATGAAGAGGTCAAAATTAGAGAATTTGTAAAAAAATTAAAGGATAAAGAATTTGAAAGGTTTATTGATTCTATTTCGCCTGCGATGAGGTCTTCTTATAGCGCTATCATGGAAAAGGTTAAAGAATCAAAAGGACAATTAAAAAAATATGAGGCATATGCTTTGCTTTTGGATACTTTTTACACTGGAGAATAGACATTATTTTGAAAGTATTAATAATTAATTTAACACGGATGGGTGATTTGATTCAAACTATTGGTTTGATAAATAGAATAAACAATCTTTATCCAGATGCCTTAATTGATGTTTTAGTAATGAAAGGTTTCAGTCCTATTCTCAAACACAATGAGAATATCAACAAGATTTTTTCTCTTGATCATGAAATTCTCAATCCGAATCTTGTCGATGATGTTTGGGCAGGTTTTAATGAACTTTATGAGGTCATTCATTGCTTAAATAAAAACAAATATGATTTTCTCTTTAACCCTATTGTTTCTCAACAGAGTGCTTTGTTAGCCTTTCTCATAGAGGCAAAAAGAAAATTGGGCTTGCAAAGAACGAAAAACAATGAACAAAAAATGACTTGTGATTTTATCGCTTATCAACTCGCCAATGAACATAAATTGGGAGATTTTTCCTTTAATCTAGTAGATATAATGTCCGGGATGACCCTCGATTTAGACAGACATGCATCTAACATTTCAAAAAAAACACAAAATATTCCTCTTAATAAAGAGGCTGATTTTAAAAAAAATGGATACATAACACCTTCATTTTTATCTTTAAAAGTCTTTGATGAAGATATTGAGACAATAAAAGCATTTATCCATAAAATAAAATCAAAAAACAAAAAAATTCTTGGATTTCATATTGGAGCTAGTCAATCAAACAAGGCCTGGAATATTAAATATTATTATAAAGTCATAAATGATTTATTAGAAAAAGGAGATTTTTGTATAGTCTTATTTGGGGGATCTAAAGAAAAAGAATATAAACCTTTTTTTGAAGCTATTAATAATGATTTGTTTTTTAATATGATTGGTGATTTTAAATTGAATGAGCTTATTGCGGCTATCAGTTATATTGATTTGATGGTAACAAATGATACTGGACCTATGCATATAGCTGTTTCACTAAATAAACCCATTATTGATATTTCACTCGGACCTGTCAGTAAATGGGAAACAGGACCATATACAGAAAAGTCTATTATAATACAAGCTCGTTTGGACTGTCATCCATGCAATTTCGATTTTAAATGCCCACATTGGAATTGTCATCATGTTATTACTCCTGATGTTGTGGTTGAAGTCGTGAATTCGTATATTAAAAACGAATCATCAATTTTAAATAAAAATTTATTTGATAAAGCCATATTATTCAAAACATATTTTGACCAATTTGGTTTTCACGCTGTCCGTCCTATGAATAAAGAGAATATTACCAAAATTGAATATATATTTCATATAAAACGATTTATCTGGTCTTTGTATATCTGTGAAAAATTAAAAACTCCTGATGTATATTTTCAGAATTTTATGAATTTTCTGAATGAAGACTATATAATTCCAGATTATTCCTTTACTGACTTGAAAAATTTTATCTCTGACTTGATTAATATTATCTCGAATATTATAAAAAACCTTGATTTAATATGTAAAAATCTAAAAAATGTTGACAAAAATCATAAATATTTTTATGAAGTAAAAAAAGAGAAAGATTTATTGCTAAATAAAGCAAAAGATTTTGAATTGATATATGATTGGTTTTCCTTCTTATTATTCAAGGAGTCTGATATAGAAGAAGTTGAAATTTCAAAAATTGTAAAAAAAACTATATCTTTGTATGATATTTTGAAGATGAAATTGATATTATTCAAAGATTTATTACCATAATTCGATACAAACTAAAGGGTTTGTAAAAAAGGAGATATAATGAAAATATTGGTAAATGGAAAAGAAAAAATAGTTGATATAGCTTCAAATTGCACATTATCAAATGTCCTCTTAGAAGTCGAAAATGATTTTCCACAAGGTATGATAGCTACTGAAATAGTCCTTAATAACAAAACACTCGAAGGTAATTGGACTCAGAACTCAGACAACATCTATATTCTTGAGGATGATGAGCTTTCGATTGTTATAGAAGATTCTTCTGAACTTGCGAAAGTTGCTTTGGTTGAAACTAAAGAGCAATTTCAATTGATGTTGAAGCATTTTGGGGAAATAGCTGATTCTTTTCGTATAAATGAAGAAAAAGATGCAAATGCTCATTTTATTCAAGGTATTGAAAATCTTCAAATATATTTGAAAGTCTTAGAAGATGCTACTTTTTTAATGGGTAGACCACTCAACAAGCTGAAAGATGGAGAGGTTTATTTTCAACAGTATATAAGTATATTGGGCAAAGAACTCGACAAAATCATCACTATTCAGAGCCAAAAAGATTGGATTATGCTTGCAGATTTAATCGAATATGAACTGATGCCTGCTTTAACTAAAATTGGAGATATTTATAGACTGTTGGATATATAATGTATTATGAGACAAGAAATTCTTGATAAACTATTTCTGATGTTTGAAAACGAACTCGATCATCACCCAAGCTCAAGATTAGTTGACTTATTCAAATTGTATATGCAAAGTGCCTTTGGACCAGGACATTTAATCAAAGATAAAGATAATGCAAGAGCTTATCTAACTAATGAACTATTTAGTTATCAGCAATATTTATCAACATTTGATATAAAATCAAAAAATCAGTATCTCTTGAATTTAAAAAAAGATTTCAAAATGTATAACTCAGAAGCTCAAAATGTTACTGTGTCTACAACACAATCAAAATTTAGTTCTATATATCTACCGCTACCACCTTCAAAAAGAGAAAAAATAAAACAATCAAAAAACATATCCGAAAAAGAGTTTTCCCATAGCACCGTTTCGTGTCCTTGCTTAATTTTAGATTGCGATATTTGGCTTCCTTTAGCGAGATATTCTACTCAGTTAATTGCAGATAATATAATTCCTTTTGATGATTATTTTGAAGCCTTTTTGGAAACCTCAAATGAAATTTCCGAAAAGATAAACTTTTTTGAAAATCAAGATGAAACCATTTATATTAAATATTGGAATGCTGTAATTCCTTTTTTGGCTGAGAAAAAAATTGATTTTTTCTTCCTTGACCAAGCTATGATTGAAAATCATATTTCTGAAAAACAATATCTGATAAGACATTCTTACACTTACAATATAAAATATAAACCCTCATATAGAATTATCAATAAGTCTTTTTTAACTAATTACGACAAAATGATAAAAGAGAGGTATTTTCTGAATTAACTAACAAAAAATCCACAAAAAGGAGATTTATGAGCTTAAAAATTGAAAATATTAATTTATTGTATGATAAAAACATGGTTTTAAAAAACATCAATATCGACTTTCCGTTAGAAAAAATCCATGTTTTATTAGGCTCTTCTGGTGCTGGGAAATCGAGTTTCTTAAGACTTTTAAATGCACTATCAGAACCTCATTCTGGGAGCATCAAATTAGGAAACATGCTGTATGCAGAAACTCACCCACTTGAGATTAGAAAGCGAGTTGGTATGGTTTTTCAAAAACCTGCTTTGTTTGAAGGTAGTGTTTACGAAAATTTGATATGGGGATTGAAAATTCAAAAAAAGACTATCAATGAATCCGAAATTAGAAAAAAATTAATTAGTCTTGATTTACCACTTGAATATCTTGAAAAAGACATTGAAAATCTCTCAGTAGGTGAACAACAAAGAGTTTGCATTGTGAGAACGCTACTCGTAGACCCTGAAATAATCTTGTTTGATGAGCCTGTTTCGGCTCTCGACCCATTAAATGCTTATAATGTCATTGAACTTATAAAAAAGATAAACCTTGAATATAAAAAAACAATATTTCTCGTCAGTCATATTGTGGAATCAGCTGTTGAGATTGCAGACACTATCAGCGTCTTTAAACAGGGAGAGATTGTTTTTTATGGCTCAAAAGAAGATTATTTAAGTAATTACAAGGAGTAAATAATGGAAAATGATTACATACACATTACAAATTGGGGTTTATTTGGCTCTATAGGTTTTATGCTACTAGTCGCTCTAGTAGCTTTTCTGGCAAAACTCGGTATCACTAAATCTATTTTTATAGGGACTATTCGTTCTTTTTTACAATTGATCTTAATGGGTTATGTGTTGTCTTTTATTTTTAAAGCTAATGAATGGTATTATACCGTTTTGATAGTTTTGATAATGTATGTTTTTGCTGCATGGGATAGCTTTAAAGGCATAAAATTCAGACCTAAAAATATTTTCACAAATAGTTTCTTAGCTATGTTTCTTGGGAGTATATTTCCGCTTATTTATATGTTTTATGCTCTAATGACTGTAAAACCTTGGTTCAATCCCCAATACATCATTCCTATCAGTGCTATGGTGATTTCCAATACTATGAGTGGTATTTCTATTTGTTTAAACCATTTTGGTTCAAATATTAAACTACGAAAATTAGAGGTTGAAGCAAAACTTTCTCTTGGAGCAAACATAAATCAAGCAACAGAGGAAATCCAAAAAAGTTCTATTAAAGCAGGTTTGATTCCTACCGTTAATGCTCTCATGGTTTTAGGAATTGTCAAGCTACCCGGTATGATGACTGGACAAATCATTGGTGGTGTAGACCCAGTTGAATCTGTAAAATATCAATTATTGATAATGTATATCATTTCAGCTTCTACAGCCGTTTCACTGTATATCCTAGTTAAATTAATTAAGAGTTCTATTTTCAATAAAAGAGGTCAATTGCTTTAGATTGTATATTAAGGACTAATTCTGGGAAATTATGTGGTTCAAATGTGATGTCAAATTTTTATTTAACATAATAACCAGACTAAAAAACTATGGGGAAAATATAAGGAGGAAATCATGAATTTCTCAAGATATTTGTTTGTGATAACTGTATTGTCTATTACACTACTAAACGCCCAAATAGTAGGAAAAATCGAGAGTCTCACAAACGATGAGCTACGATTTAATTATGATGTTTTTAGAGGTCCTATTTCGAGTTATGAAAACAAACTCATAGTCAATAATGGTGCAAAAACAGAAGAATTTATCATGCATCCTAGTGGTGATCTGGAAAAAATCAGCATTTTTGACTATTCTTCCGTATCAGGCATGATTTACGGAGATAGGTATTATTTACCAAAACATGTTTCGTCACTTCAAGTCATTGGGTTTTATGTCTTTGATTTGACAAAGACTCCGATGGAGCTGATTACTTTTGTAGATTTGCAGAGACATGGTATACAGAGTGTTTCTCGAAACACTCTTTTTTTTACAGAAAGTCATGTGATGGCATCAGATTTTGAAGAGGTAGCTCCTATCGTAAAGACTGGATTACTCGGCAATTTCCCTAATCCCTTTAATCCAGAGACGACTATTAGATTTAATGTAGCTGTAGAGTCAATGGTCTCTATTGACATCTATAATATCAGAGGGCAGAAGGTAAAGAGGCTTTTTGATGGTTTTGCCGACAGAGGCTCTCATACAGTAGTCTGGAATGGAAAAGATGACAATGGAAGCGAGCTTGGCAGTGGAGTGTATTTTTATCGGATGGTGGCAGGGGAAGTAGTGGAGACGCGGAGAATGGTTTTATTGAAATAATGATTAGTAATTTAATTAAAGGAGTAAAATATGAAATTTTTTAATACTGAGGGTCCTGTAAATCAACCAATGCACTACAAACTTGACCCATTATATCGTTGGGATTTAGAAGAAATAACGGATTTGATAAATAAAAATAAATACTTTATTCTCCATGCCCCACGACAAACAGGAAAAACGAGCTGTCTACTAGCCTTGAGAGATAAACTCAATAAAGAGGGTGAGTATTTTTCTGTTTATACAAATTTTGAGATAGGTCAAGCATTTCGTGAGGATATACATGGAGCTATGATGGCAATTGTTGGAGGTCTTGCAATAAATATTGATGACTTACATGATTCTACTTTAAACATAAGGCAATTTTTCAATGAGATGAAAATCAATTTCAATCCAGGAACTGCTATTAAGGAATTTTTAAGCTATTTATGTAAAAAAGTCAATAAGCCTGTCGTCCTAATGATAGATGAGATAGACGCTTTAGTGGGAGATACTCTCATCTCTGTCTTTAGACAATTACGGGAGGGATATAACAATAGACCCAATTATTTCCCTGCGAGTGTGGTATTATGCGGGCTGCGAGACATAAAAGACTACCGCATCCATCTAGGAAAAGACATTATCACAGGTGGAAGTCCATTTAATATCATAGCTAAATCATTGAGACTGGGAAATTTTACTCGCGAGGATGTAGTAGAGCTTTATGGTCAGCTCAAGGAGGACACAGGTCAGTATTTTACAGAGGATTGCTTTGATCTGGTGATGGAATATACAGATGGTCAGCCTTGGCTGGTGAATGCTCTGGCAAGGGATGTGGTGGAGAAACTAAAAAAAGATAAAAAACAATTGTCAACTGTTAACTGTCAACTGTCAACCGAAATAATCACTCCCGACATGATAGAATACAGCAAAGAACACTTAATTTTGCGTAAAGAAACTCACCTTGGGCAGCTTACTGATAAACTCAAAGAAGCAAGAGTTTATAATGTGATTTTACCTATGATATTAGGTGGAGAACTCAAACCAAACGAGGATGATGCCCAATACTGCATTGATTTAGGTCTTGTTAAAAAAGTCAATGGTAGTTTGGAGATAGCAAATAAGATTTATAAAGAAGTCATCCCAAGGACTTTAACAGAGGACACTCAGCTATCAGTTCCTAAAAAGTATAGTCCTGTATGGATAAAAGATGATGATACCATTGACACTTATGAGCTTCTAAGGCAATTTAAAGAGTTTTGGAATGAAAACACAAGTATCTGGGCAAGTAGTATAGCCGGCTACCAAGAGGCAGCACCTCACCTTGTCTTGCAAGCATTTTTACAGAGGATGATTAACAGCGGTGGTTACATAAATAGAGAATACGCTCTCGGAAGCAGGAGAACAGACCTCTTTATCAAAAGGATGTATACCAAAAACGGTGTGAACTACACTGATAAAATAGTTATCGAAGTAAAAATAATAGGTAAAAAGCAAAAATATGAGAATGTCAGAGAGACAGCTATCGAACAGACTGCTAAATATGCTAAATATATAGGGGTAAAAGAAGCTCAAATAATTATCTTTGACAGAGATCAGAGCCAAGATTGGGTGGCAGACGAACCAAATGAGCATGCGGAATATGATGGGGTGAAAATGGTGATTTGGAAGCTGAGGTCAGGAGAAGAGTAGAGAAATAAGAGTTTTTTTTACACAGAGGGTTTATATCGTAATTCTGCGAGCAAGCTCTTGAACCGATCTCATGATATTTATAAGGAATGACAAAAATAATGTAATGTCAACATTCTTGTTGACAAAAAAACTAGATTAAATAATATGTTTCACAATAGGAGGAACACAAGATGACAAAGAAAATGAATTTTAGAGCGATTTTATTTATCGCTGTATTTATGCTATTCACAGGCTCATTGCTTTGCCAAACTCCTGCTGGAAATAGGCATAATGAGATAACAGAGCAAGACTTAACTTCACATACACTACAAAACTTTAATAGAGAGGATTTGGGATTTGATGAAACTACTGGGATTTACCGCATTAGTAATCCCGCTGATTTATTACCCAAGTCAGGTGGAAGGCAAATACCAAAAAATTTACCCAAAGGAAATGATTTATTTGGTTTTACAACTCCTATCCCACCCTCTGGGACAGGAACGCAAACAGACCCATTTCTTATTGAAAATTTAGGCAACCTCAGATGGCTATCTGAAGAGGGATATGAGGCAGGTGCTTGGGCAAATAAACATTTCCAACAGACAACCGACATCGATGCTACTGAAACAGCTGGTTGGAACGAGGGATGGGGGTTTTTGCCAATAGGTTCTTATGATGTAAGATTTATAGGAAACTATGATGGACAAGAGCATTCTATAAGTAACATTACTATCGATATTCCTCACATTGGTGGTTTTGAACAAATCGAAACAGGTTTATTTGGTTTTGCAGAATACTCTGTTCTAAAAAATATCAGGTTAGAGAATGCTAATATATCAGGCTTTACAACAGTTGGTGGAATCATAGGATCTGCTGAATATAGCAGTGTAGATAACTGCTTTATATCAGGTATTATAACTTCAAAAGGGAACACAATGTTTTCAGCAAATGCTGGAGGTATTGCGGGTAGTGTAGATAATACAGTAATCATAAATAGTTACTCTACTGCCGAAATCATTTCTTTTACTTCTCTACTCACTCTTTTTAATGCTGTTGGTGGCATAGTAGGTGGAGCTTGGAGAAGCACCATTGAAAATTGTGTATCCACTGGCGATGTATCTGATTCTGACTACGCTGGATATGTTGGTGGCATAGTAGGATATTTATACACTGCTACAGTAAAAAATTGTATATCATCAGGCGATATTTCAGCAAGTGGCGATGAAGTAAATTATGCCGGAGGTATAGGAGGAATAACCTCTATGAACTCAAACATAATTTATAGCTTTTCATCAGGAAATGTTACTGCCAAGAGTAAGGCTATTTATTATTTCAAAAATGCTGGGGCAGGTGGCATAAGCGGTTTGCTTAGCTATAATAGTTCTATCCAATATTGTTTTTCAGAGGGTTTTGTTGAAGTAAGTAGCTCTGATACAGAACGAATTCAGGCAGGAGGGATAGCAGGCATTATAGACAATAGCACGATATTGTATAGTTATTCCAGAAACACAATTTCTTCAGCATTAAAGGCAGGTGGAATTGCAGGAAATGTTATTGAAAGTAGCCATATAAGCAATTCTTATTTTTATGGAGAAATTATAGAAGGTGATTTTATTCAATCTGGAGGAATAGCGGGAGAAGCGTCAATAACTTCAACAATTCAAAATTGTTATGCGACAACATCAGGTGAATTTTATGCTCATGGATTAGTAGGCACTTTAGGAAATGGAACATCTATTTCTTATAGTTTTTGGGATATTGATACTACAGGGATAGGCACTGCTTTTGGAGTAAACAATGGAATAGCAACAAATTGTGTTGGTTATACTACAATTGAAATGAAATTACAAGAATTTTATACTGGCTGGGACTTTGAAGATATTTGGAATATAAATCCATCGATAAACAATGGTTATCCATTTTTGAGAGGGTTGCCTATACCTGTGGTGTTATTGCCAGTGGTGAACCTGAGTGCTGATGTAGATGGTAATGTCGTGCTGCTTAAGTGGGAAGCACCGGAGTTTGGAATGGAGAATGGACAATGGAGAATGGAGAATGATAATCACACCTACCCCCCCGCAAGCACAGAGGCAAGCTCTGGCACTACATGGGTGGCGCTAATCTCAACCCTTATCGGTTATGAAGTTTATCGTGACAATGTTTTGTTGACATCAGCACCTATCAATGCTTTGACATTTACTGACTCTGATGTCGAAAATGGGGTTTATATCTACGGTGTCGTGGTAGTTTATGAAGAGGGAAGGTCTGAGGTAGTAGAAATAGAAGTGTTAGTTGATACTCTTAGTTTACCTAATCCGGTAGTTTTGCTATCTCCTGAAAATGAGGTTTTCGATGTAGAATTGAGACCTGTATTTCGATGGGAGCTACCTGTGGATGGTGGTGAGATAGCGGGGTTGAAGTTTTATATTGAGTCAGAACATACAGTACCTCCCCTACTAAGAGATTGTTTCGGGGGAAATTCAAGTAAGAAACCTCGCAATGACGATGATGGGGATAATAACACAATACTGCCACCAGATACGACAGAATATACACTTGAAATAGATTTAGACTATGAGACTACATACCAATGGCAAGTCATCGCTTTTAATGAGTTTGGTGACTCTGTAGACAATCAAGCTTTTATCTTTACTACCATAAAATATTCCTCAGATAAAGATGAAAACACTTTGCCTCTAAAGACTGAGCTACTTGGCAATTTCCCAAATCCCTTTAATCCAGAGACGACTATATCTTTTACTGTAGGGAACGCATTTATCCGTTCCGAATCAGTTCATGTCTCGATTGACATATATAATATCAGAGGACAGAGGGTAAAGAGACTATTGGAAGGCTTTTATGAAAGTGGCTCGCATACTGTGGTCTGGGATGGAAAAGAAGATAATGGTCGCGAGCAAGGAAGCGGGGTCTATCTTTATCGACTGGTGGCAGGTGATTTCGTGGATACGAGGAGAATGGTTTTATTGAAGTAATGGAAAATGAAAGGGATTTAATCTTTAATATAAATAATAGGAAAAACTAAATTATGAAAACTTTTAAAATCACTGGGATATGCGTCCCAGAAGAAAATTTTATGGTCGATACAAGTGGCAAGATAGCTCAAATTATGACGATGATAAGGAGAAAGGACTATTTTGTCATCAATAGACCAAGACAATATGGGAAGACTACAACTTTGGCTCTTTTGGAAAGAGAACTTTTGAAAACAGATGATTATCTGCCTATTTTTCTGAGTTTCGAGGGAGTTGATAGTAGTTCTTATGAAAATCCAAAAGTATTTTGCCAGAAATTTCTAAAAAAATTAGTTATGGATAATAACATTGTTAAAAATAATTATAGTGAACTTTTATCAGCTAAAGGTAGTGAAGTTACAGACTTTGACACTCTGTCAAATGCTATCTCAGATTTTTTATTAAAGATAGAAAAAAAGATAGTCCTGATGATTGATGAGGTTGACAAATCAAGCGATAATCAGATATTTATTTATTTTCTCGGAATGCTTAGAGATAAGTATCTAAAATCTCAAATGCAAAAGGATAATACTTTTCATAGTGTGATACTTGCTGGATTGCATGATATCAAGTCGTTGAAGATGAAGATATATTCTGCATATCTCCCCCCTGCCCCCTCCATAAATGTGGGGGGAGATGGTAGTAGTATAAATGTGGGGAGAAATGGTAGTGGCATAAGTGTTGGGGGATCTCCCCCCACATTTATGGGGGGGGCAGGGGGGGGGCAGACCGAAGCAAAATACAACAGCCCCTGGAACATAGCCGTTGATTTTGAAGTCGATATGAGTTTTTCCCCTGAAGAGATTAGCTCTATGCTCACAGATTATACAATTTCAAGGAGTGCCGACTGGAAAGTCAGCATTACAATGGATATACTAGCTGTCAGTGAAAGGATACATTTCTGGACAAATGGTTATCCATTTCTTGTAAGTAAACTTTGTAAGATGATTGACGAGAAAGTGTTACCCAAAAGAGAAAACAAAAACTGGGATACTACAGATATTGATAATGTCGCTAATGCACTCTGCAAAGAAACTAATACCCTATTTGAAAGCATATCAAAAAATCTTGAAAACAAAGAAGATGTGTCGAGGTTGATTCAATCGGTTGTTCTTGGAGCTGATTATTATCCTTTTAATTTGCTTAACCCTGTTGTGAATTTTGCCTATATGTATGGGATGATTCGATGCACCGAAACACATAAAATTCGTATCCATAACAAGATTTTTGAGGAGATAATCACTGACTATTATGTCTCTAAATCACTCATAAACAATGGATTTCTGGCTAGCAAAATCCAAGAACCTTATATAAAGAAAAATGGCCGTCTCGATATAGAAATGATACTTTTGAAATTTCAAGAAGCAGTGAGAGAAAAATACTCAAACGATGACATCTGGAAATCAGACGAGTTTCTCGAAAAAGACCTTCGGATGCTGTTTTTGATGTTTTTGAAACCAATCATCAATGGTATCGGGTTTTCTTTTAAAGAAGTCCAGACAGGAGCTGAAAAGAGGCTTGATGTAGTAGTGGTCTTTAAAGATGAAAAATTTGTAATTGAGCTTAAGATATGGAGAGGTGCAGAATACCATAAAAAAGGCTTAAAACAGCTTAAAGACTACATGAAAAAAGAGTCTGTAAACAAGGGTTATATGCTGATCATGAGCAAAAATAAGGAAAAAGAGTTTGTGTCGGCAAAGGAAAATGGGGTGTTTTGTGTGTATGTTTAGAATTAAGAATGCAGAATTAAGAATTAAGAATTGTCAATAAGGAATTTTTGATAATGGAAAATGGATAATGACAAATAATAAATACCATAGAAATACATCGAAGATGTTATCTTTTAATAGAAATGTGGTTCACCACCATGAAAATACCCTGAAAGGGTTATCTTTGTTCAAAGACCCACTCTTTCAGGGTGGGAATGGTTTTATTGATATATTTTCTATTAAAAGATAATCCTTTCAGGATATTTGTAAGGATTGGCATATAAATGTAATGTCAACTTTATAGTTGACAAAAAACATCGAACTGAAAAGATAGATTTACATAGGAGGAACACAAGATGACAAAGAAAATGAATTTTAAAGCGTTTTTATTTATCGCTGTAACTATATTATGTTTCAGCTTTTTACATAGCGAGACGATAGCCAAAGCTCCAGCAAATTTTGGAGAGCAAGACGCAGGCACACCTTTAAATCCATACAGAATAAGCGGTCTGGACAATCTCAGGTGGTTATCAGAACATCCAGATGATTGGTGGAGAGGATTTTGGGAAGGAGTCCATTTTATCCAAACAACAGATATTGATGCGACAGAAACCCTTATTTGGAACAATGGAAAAGGTTTCCGTCCCATAGGGTATTACCATCCTAACATAGAGCCTATTAGTTTTTGTGGTGTTTATGATGGAGGCGAATACTCTATCAGCAAATTGTCTATATATTTAAATGAAACACTTGATGGGGATGTTAATTTTTGGGTCGGTATGTTTAGTCGTGTGGGTCAATCAACTCTAAAAAACATTAATTTAATAGATGTCAACTACAATATAGACACTCAGTTAGAATGGAGTGTTATCCGTATTGGAGGTCTTGCTGGCAGCATAATAGACTCCAATATAGAAAATGTTTATGTAACTGGGAACATAAATTCTTTATCACCATCGGCATCTCCTTTTGTGGGAGGTATTGTGGGTTTTATTGACACTACTTATATTTTATATAGCTCTTTTGAAGGCGAGATAAATATTGTGTCAAACACAACATTTACAAGTGGTTATATCCTTGCTGGTGGATTAGCGGGATATGGCTCTATACAAATAAATGAATCTTTTTCTAAAGGTAAAGTCTATGCACAAGCCACAGCAGGATCTGTGTATATCGGAGGTATAATTGGGAATATTTTTTATGATGGAATTATATACAACTGCTATTCTATGATGGATATATATTCCACAGCACTTGCAGGAACAAGCTACGCAGCGGGTATATCCGGATTGGTCCAGTCTTCAAGATTTTTAATTGGAAATTGTTATGCTACTGGAAATATAAATGGTGATGTTTCTGGTGGAATTACTGGACTATTGTGGTATTCTGACAATGGTCAAGGGGAGTCTATAACTTTATCTAACAATTTTTGGGATATCGAAACTACAGGACTTTCTGTACCAGTTGGTGAAAATAATGGTGGCATAATAACAGATTGTTTTGGTTTGCCTACTATACAAATGAAACAAGCTAATACTTATATTGAGTATGGCTGGGATTTTGAGATTATATGGGAAATTGATGGCAAAATAAATGAAGGTTATCCTTTCTTGAAAAATAATAAACATCTTATATCGATACCTTTTCCTGTAACCTTACTCACACCTGAAAATGACGCTGTCGAAGTTGATTTGAGACCTGTGTTTAAATGGGACTTGCCTATAGAAGGTGGTGAGATAGAGGGATTGAGGTTTTATATAAGCTCTATATTTTCATTCGACCCGAATGACAATACGATGGCGGGACGCAAAATTGCGTCCCCTACAATATTGCCAGCAGATACGGCTGAATACACACTTGAAATAGATTTAGAACACGATACTACATACTATTGGCAAGTCATAACCTTTAATGATTATGGTGATTCAATAGACAATGTGATCTATAGCTTTACGACAAAAAAGTTTGTATCGGATATAGATGAAAACACTTTGCTGCTAAAGACAGAGCTACTCGGCAATTTCCCCAATCCCTTTAATCCAGAGACAATTATCAGGTTTAATGTCGCTGTTGAGTCAATAGTCTCGATTGACATCTATAATATCCGTGGTCAGAGGGTAAAAAATCTTTTGGATAAGTCTTATGAAAGAGGCTCACATACATTAGTCTGGGATGGAAAAGACGATGATGGAAAAGAGCTGGGAAGTGGTGTGTATCTTTATCAGATGATAGCAGGTGATGTTGTGGAGACGAGGAGAATGGTTTTATTGAAGTAATGGAAAATGGAAATAAAAGGAGACAATATGAGCGAATTAGAAAAAAAAGAATTACCCATAGGAGTCAGTGATTTTAAAGAAATTATCACTGAGAACCTATATTTTGTTGACAAATCAATGTTTATAAAGGATGTAGCTGGTAGTGGAACAAAAGTTTTACTTTATCCAAGACCGCGTAGATTTGGAAAGACATTGAATTTATCGATGTTGAAATATTTTTATGACTGCAATGAGGATAATTCTCAACTTTTTGATGATTTAGAGATTTCTAAAGAAGAAAAAATCATGAAAAAGCAGGGGAAGTATCCAGTTATTTTCATCACTTTAAAGGATATAAAAGCTGAGAATGTAGAACTATGCTTTGAGAAAATATACAGTGAGATAAGCTCTCTTTATTCATCTCATAGAAAACTTTTAAACGATAGTTTCATGTCCAAATGGGACATCGTTGTAACTGTGTAGCTTTCCTTCGTCCTAAATATATTAGGACAGAAGCATGCTCTGCCACTACAGAAGGAGAAAATATGTATACCAAAACTATAATCATTGTTCTATTTTTGCTAGCAACAATAAGTCTTTTCGCTGAAGAATCCGATTTTTACCCCGGTAAAATCATTGTCTGTTTCAGTGCGGACCTTGTTGGCAACACAAGAGGTGCATTCGAAATAACATACGAAAGAGGAGTTCTAAGAACACCGTTTACATGGTTCAATGATCTTGTAGACGATTTTCAAATTATTAGTTTAGAGCGATTGTTCTTCGTAAAAGACAAAGAATGGCATCAAAACGGTAGATACCCTATGAATGTTTTCAGACTAGAAATCAACCAGCACAGTAGAACAACTGACCTAATGAGCATTCTTAAAACAAACAATAATATTTTGTTTGTAGAGCAAGAATCGGTTGTTAGGTTTGATTCAACTGTGAATCAGACTTTTCAGTCTGAAAAAAACAATCACTCAGCAAAACCCAAAAGATCACTACCCAACGATCCACTTCTGCCCCAGCAATGGTATCTTGAAAAAATTCAAGCTATCGATGCTTGGGAAATTACAACAGGCTCTCCTGATGTTGTTATAGGTATTGTTGACACAGGTGTAAAATGGAATCACGAAGATTTAGCTGCAAATATGTGGATAAACGAAGCTGAACTCCCCGGCATTACTATAGACTGGGAAAACGGAACAATATCAGGTGGCGATTGCCCCGGTACTGAAACTCACATAGATGGAGTTATTTGTTCCGGTGATAATGACGGAAACGGATATTGTGATGATGTAATAGGTTGGGATTTTTTTACCGAAGATTATGGACAAGGTAATAATCCTAATTTAGGTATAACTGTGGAAGTTCATGGAACAGGGGGAGCGGGTATCATAGCTGCTGTTGGAAACAACCATAAAGGTATTGTGGGTATTGCTTATAATTCAAAGATGGTTGCGACCAAACACGTGCGACCTAATAATATTCCAGTAGAAAGTAGATATTTTTATGATGGGGTTATTTATTTAGCTGATTTGGGTATTAGAATTATTAATTGTTCGTTTTTACAAGATAATGAAGAAATAGGGAATCTAATTGTTTCTTATGCAAAACAACAGGGATCACTTATAATAGCTTCAGCAGGGAATTTAAATGCTGATATTCCGAGGTATCCAGCTGCCGCTATAGACGCTATTGGCGTTGCAGCTACTGATATGGATGATGCCAAACTTTCAAATTCTTCTTATGGTGCTTGGGTTGATATTTCAGCACCTAGTGGAGCTTTACTTACTACATGGCATACACAGGATCAAATAGATACATATGAATATTATGGAGGAACATCAGCAGCAGCTCCTGTTGTTTCTGGTGTTGCTGCTCTTCTTCTATCTAAAAATCCAAGTTTAACAGTTGATGAATTAAAATATTATTTATTAGCGGGTGCCGACCTTATCGACAATTTAAATCCAGATTATGAAGGCAAACTTGGTGCGGGTAGAGTAAACGCATTAAATTCTTTAAACTTGATAACAATACCTATATTCCCACCGCCAATTAATCTTGAAGCTATATCGGGTTATGAAGAGGTTGCGCTTACATGGCATTTACCTATTCCATCAAATTATATAAATGAAAATTTGTCTTTATCTGGTTTTATTGTTTACAGAAACAATATTTCTATTTCTGATATAATTACAGAAACAAGGTTTATAGATAAAAATGTTTCTAACCAAACTGCATATTCATATTCTGTAACGGCAGTTTATGTAAATCCTGATGTCGAATCAATACCCTCTGTGTCTGTTTCCATAACCACAAAATTTCCTATAAGAAATTTAAGAATAGTTCATAAGGGATATGATGTTCATTTTGATTGGCAACAACCAAGTGGTAGTGACTTTTCATTTAATTTTTATAGAAACAATGAAATATTGTCTAACACGCAAGAAACAAGCTATGTAGATACCAATACTACACCGGGGACATATTATGCCTACAAAATTGCCGTGTTGTATAATAGCGGAGAATCACCAACAACAGAGTATCAAGTTGTAATTCCATTGTTTAACCCACCAACAAATTTATTGGCTAACTTGAATAATAACAATGTTGAACTTAATTGGCAAGAACCAGAAGAAATGCTCGATTTTGAAATTTTATTTGGTTATATGGTATTTCGTGACGACACTCAACTAACCTCATCACCAATAAGCGATTTAACTTTTATAGACACCGATGTTGAATCTGGTAAATATACCTATAATATTTTCACTGTCTACGCACTAGGAAATTCTGAACCTATAACAGTGGATGTTTTAGTAGGAGAAGTTTCTGAAGACATACATAGTCTTGAAATTTTTATTACCTCTTTAATTGGCAACTATCCCAACCCATTTAACCCTGAAACTGTTATTACATTTTCAATGGAATATCAAGGTAATGTAACTATTGATATATACAACATAAGAGGTCAAATTGTTCATAGTTTACTGAATAAATCTGTTGATAAAGGAGTGCATTCTGTTGTATTTAATGGAACAGAACTTAGAAGTGGAGTTTATTTCTATGTGATGAAAACAGATAATTATACAGAAACACTTAGAATGATATTGTTAAAATAAGGAGAAAAAATGACAAAAAAAGAACTTCCCATAGGCGTCAGTGATTTTAAGAAAATCATTATTGATGATTTATATTTTGTTGACAAATCTATGTTTATAAAGGATGTGGTGGGAACTGGAACGATGGTTTTACTTTATCCAAGACCACGTAGATTTGGAAAGACATTGAATTTATCGATGTTGAAATATTTTTATGATTGTAATGAGGATAACTCTCAACTTTTTGATGATTTAGAGATTTCTAAAGAAGAAAAAATCATGAAAAAGCAGGGGAAGTATCCAGTTATTTTCATCACTTTAAAGGATATAAAAGCTGAGACTCTAGAATTATGTTTTGAGAAAATATACAGTGAGATAAGCTCTCTTTATTCATCTCATAGAAAACTTTTAAACGAAAGTTTCATGTCCAAATGGGACATAGAGTATTTCGAAAGTATCTTGTCAAAAAAGGGAAATTATGCTGATTTTACTGCATCTTTGAAAAACCTTAGCCAATACCTCTACGAACACTATAAAATCAATCCTGTCATCCTCATTGATGAATACGACACTCCTATTCATTCTGGCTATTACAATGGTTATTATAAGGAGATTGTCAGCTTTATGCAGGGATTTCTTGGGGGTGCTTTGAAAGATAATGTTTATTTGGAAAAAGGTGTTTTGACAGGGATACTTAGAGTCGCTAAAGAAAGTATTTTTTCTGATTTGAATAATATAAGGGTGCTGACTATCCTAAACCAAGAATCTGCGAACAGATTTGGTTTTACAGAAGATGAAGTAGGGATTTTATTAAAAGAATCAGGTTCAATCTTAAACTTATCCGAAATAAAAAATATGTACAATGGATACAACTTTGGCGGGATTGATATTTATAACCCCTGGTCGATATTAAATTCTTTACAAGAAAAAAATTTTGGTCATTATTGGGCGAACTCCTCAGGAAACAATCTCATCAAAACAATGTGTCAAGAGGCAGATGAATCTGTTAAAGAAGATTTAGAGATACTTTTACAAGGTGGAAAAATAAAAAAATATATAAAAGATAGTATTATATTCCAAGAATTGCAAAGTGACCAGAATGCTATCTGGAATTTTTTCTTGATGTGTGGTTATTTGCGGTATGATGATTATATTCTAAATGTCGAGAGAGGTGACACAAATGCTGATATATCAATACCAAACAAAGAAATCTTTACACTTTTTAATACTACAATAGTTCCGAATTGGTTTAGAAAAACAGAAAAAACTGACGAGCTTATAAATCTCGCCACTCTACTTGTAGATGGTGATTTTGAGGAGTTCAAAAAAGAATTTATACAATATTGCCAAGAATCTTTTTCCTATTTTGATGTCAGTGGACAAGAGCCAGAGAAATTTTATCATGCTTTTGTGCTGGGAATGATAACTTGCCTCCGCGACAGATACCTCATCAAAAGTAATAGAGAAACTGGCTATGGTAGGTCTGATTTGATGTTGATACCATATAATCTCCCCCCACATTCACAGGCACGAGATTTTCCCCCACATTTATGGGGGGGGCAGGGGGGGGCTAACAAAGGTATCATCTTCGAATTCAAAAAACTAAATGAAGCAAGAGGTGAGACCTTTGAAAAAGCCTTTAGAAATGGTAAAAGACAACTTTTAGAAAAACAATATGACATTGAAATGAAAGGGTATGGTATAGAGAAAATTACCTATATCATAGCTGTATTTAAAGGGAAAGAAGTCATGTTGGAGAGTTTTTGAGGAAAAGGATAAAACATGAAATTTAAAGAATGGATAAATATAATAATAATTTTACTGCTTTTAAGTATTAGTTTTTTTCGATTTAGAAACAAGACATATACTGCTAGTAAAATCAGATTTTTGATGGATACTCAAGTCGAAATATCGATTATCTCAAAGAACCAAAATGTTGATAAACTATTGGACAATGCATTTGATATTATAGAAAAATACGATGAGATGCTTTCTTATTTCAATCCCAATAGCTTTTTATATCATCTAAATCATAGCGATTCACTACAAACAAAGATAAATGAAGATATATACGAAATATTAAAACTAGCAGAATTGGTTTATTATAGATCAAATAATCTTTATGATATTAGCATAGCCCCTTTGGTCGATATTTGGGATTTCAGTAATGAGATTATACCCACCTCAGAAATGATAGAATTGTCCCAAAAGAATGTTGGTTTTGATAGGATAGATTTTGACGAAAACTATATATATTTACCTGTTGATATGAAAATAAATTTAGGAAGTATCAGTAAAGGCTACATAATAGACAAAACGATAGAATATATTGCAGATAAAGATGTTGTAGAAGTTTTTATTAACGCTGGAGGTGACATAAGATTTTTTAGTCATAATAAAAAAAAATGGAGATTAGGAATACAGCATCCAAGAGACAGACTGTCGACAATCGTTGTATTAAGGATACCAGATATGGCAGTAGTTACTTCTGGAGATTATGAGCGATATTTCATTCAGGATGGAGTAAGATATCATCATATTTTGAATCCCAAAACAGGTTTTCCAGCAAGTCCTACTGTAGCAGTAACGATTTTTTCACCTACAGCCTTTTTAGCCGATGCACTTTCTACAGCTGCTTTTGTGATGAACCCTTTTGATGCTATTGAAATGATAAAATCTTTTCCTGACACAGAGGGTATTATCTTTTTTTATGACTCTGATGGGCAACCCATATCCTTGAAAACTACAGGAACAAGAAGCTGGATAATTAGCGATGTAAACGAATTTTAAGAAAAAGGAAACAATAAATTGCAAAAAATAGATAATAAAATTGATATTCAAAGTCAAAGAGACTATCGAAATGTGTTGATAGATAAAGTCGGGGTAAAAAATGTCAAATATCCTATAGTTGTAGAGGATAGAAGCAATAAATTTCAATATACTGTAGCGGATATTGACATTTTTGTTGATTTACCTTGTGAATATAGAGGAACTCATATGAGTCGTTTTTTGGATGTTTTGAATAGTTATCACAAGGAGACATTGATAGATAATCTCGAACCTTTCTTAAGAGAAGTTAAAAAGCAATTAAATTCTAAAAAGGCTTATGTAAAGATAAGGTTTCCTTATTTTATAGAAAAAACTGCACCTATAAGCAAGATAAAATCATTGCTTGACTATGATTGTGTGTTTGAAGCTAGCTTATCAGAAAATTTTGTGGATAAAAAACATGACTCTATAAAATATGAAGAAGATGCTAAATTTGAATTTATACTCGGAGTTACAGTCCCGATTACAACTTTATGTCCCTGTTCAAAGGAAATTAGCGATTTTGGAGCACATAATCAAAGGTCTTATGTTTCTGTAAAAGTAATTTATAATGATTTTATTTGGATTGAAGAATTAGTGGATATTGTAGAAAAAACAGCTAGCTGTGAAATTTACCCACTCCTTAAAAGACCAGACGAAAAATATGTAACTGAAAAAGCATTTAATAATCCTCAATTTGCTGAAGACATTGTGCGGGAAGTAACGGTTCGTTTTCTTGAAGATAAAAGAATCGAATGGTTTTGTGTGGAATCAGAAAATATAGAGTCTATTCACAACCACAATGCTTATGCTTGTGTAACTAAAAGAAATATTAATAGTTATTAATATATCATGGATAAAAAAAAGAATATAGGTCATTTTTATACTAATCCATTAATTATGGATAAAATTGGAGTTAATAATTGTCATAAATTAACTGACTCTAACCCTTTAAAAGTCATTTATGCGATAGATAATACTACTCCCCTTGTGAGTTTACAACTTTTTATCAAAATGGGTTCGGTTTTTGAATCTGAAAAAGAATCTGGATATAGCCATTTTATCGAACATCTTGTCTTTAAATCAACTGAAAAATACCCAAAAAACACAATTGTTGAAAGAGCTGCTGAATATGGTACTACGATTAACGCTTATACAGAATATGAATCTACATGTTTTTATTTGACAATTCCTTCTGAATATCTTAAAAATGGCATAGAAATGCTATTTGAGCTTGCATTTAAAGCAAATTTCTCAGATGATGACTTTCATTTTGAAAAAAAAGTGATTTTAGAAGAATTGAAGCAATATCAAAATGACCCTGAAGACTCATTTGTTGAAAATATACCTGCTCTCGTTCTCGAAAATAGCCCATATAGGAAACAGATAATAGGCACAAAAGAATCTTTAAAAATATCTACTGCAAAGGATTTGAGATCCTTTTACCAAAATAATTATCGACATAAAAACGCTTTTTTAGTTATGGCAGGAGATATAAAGCCATTTCTTGAAGAAATAGGTATTAATATATCGAATAAAGAAAATAAAAAAAGAAATCTAAAGAATAAAACAGCTTCTGATAATTGCTCCCAATCCATGTTCTTGAATACGGAACCAAAAATAATCTACCATCATTACAAAAAAAATATAAGAAATGACATACTTGCTTTTGTCTTGCCAGAATTATCAGAAAACAACCCTCAATCTCATACCCTTGCTTTGATCGCAAAAATCTTTGCCATCGGTAATAAATCAAGACTTTATCAAAGACTGTATATCAAAGAAAATCTTATAGACAGTATCAAAGTTCAATCAATTTCTGGTTTGTATGATGGTGTGATGATTATTTTAATACATCCCCGACAAAATGTTGAATGTGAGAGAATAGTTCGAATTTTTTTAGAAGAATACAATGATCTCAGAAAATTTGGCATTCATCCTGAAGAAATAGAAAAAGTAAAAAATGAGTTAGTCATTTCTGCTGGATATGTTTATGAATACATGGAAGGACTGGCTCAAAGTCTCGGGAACGAAGAGATTTTAGGTGATTATAATACTTTTTTTCAATATGAAGAAGATATATTGAAAATTAGTGAAAATGATATTCACGAACAGCTCGCTCATTTCTATAACTTTAATATGTTGCATATCATAAAATCAGGAGTTAAACCTTTTATTAATTTTCCAAAAATAAATGAGATAAAAGAACACAATACAAGCCTTTGGAATATGATTACTGAAGTGATTCCTGAAAGAATTAAACATAAAAACAAAAGTTATTGGGATGATATTGAAAAAATGAAGCTGAAAGATGTAAATTCTACTAATCCAGAATATACTGTTTATAAATCTCAAAATGAAAAAAATCAACACGAGGCAAGGTTTTATGTTCTACAAAATGGTTTGAAGGTTTTATTAAAAAAAACACCTAGTAAGTCAATCTGTGGAGTTTCCATGGCAATTAGGGTTTCACAACTTGATGAAAATATAGAGTCTCTTGGTTTAAATCAATTAACAACAACCATGCTCTTGTATGGTAATGAAAAAATGAATTATCAGCAATGTTTAGACTTTTGTTCCAGTAAAGGTATCCATTTTTCTATATCCAATGGTAAAGAGACAACTAGATTGAAAATTAAATGCTTTGCGGAAAATCTCCCAGAATCAATGGAATTTCTTGGAGAAGTTTATAAATCTCCGACTTTCCAATTACCGCATATTTTTAATCTATCAGAAACTATCGTAAGCCATATAGAAAGAAGACAGGATTATCCGCAGTATGAAGCTGTTCATTATTGGAAAGAACTAATATTTGGAAAAAATAGCAATTTAGTTTCCAAAGACGGGTTAAAAAAAACGCATAAAAATATAAATAGAAAAAAGGTTATTAGCTGGTATTATAGTCGTGTTTTGTCTGCACCAGCAGCTTTATGCATAGTTGGAGATTTTGATTTTGATGAAACAATTAATCTCGTACAATCAATATTTTCAGAAAATATATTTAGTTTAGTTTTACCTCAAAGATATTTATACATAGAATCATCCAAGAAAAAAATGAAGACTATAAATAAAAAATCAGACCAGTCAATATTGACTTTAGGTGGTTTTTGTATGCCTGCTAATGAAATAGAATTGAGAGCTCCTATGAATGCACTTTCCCAAATTATTGGAGGGGATATTAATTCAAGAATGTTTGATTTGTTGAGAGAGAAAAATGGTTTGGCTTATTCTGCAGAATTTGATTATGAATTACTTAGTGATATTGGATTTTTCCAAATGTTTACTATTGTCGACAAAGAAAATGAAAAAACAGCCCTAAAACTATTGATAGAAATGCAAGACAGTTTACATAAAAATGGTGTGTCTGATGATGAACTGAAAAGAGCGAAAAGCTTTTTGATAGGTCAATCAAGAATTGACGAAGAAAGCATTTTATCACAAGCACAAGTCATTTCATCCCTTCTCGCCTCTGGATATGATTATGATTTTTATCTCAAAAAAGAAGAAAGAATAGAAAATATATCTATTGATAATGTTATGTATATAATTAATAAATATTTTAAGTATCAAAATGAATATTTGTTGATTAGGAATTAGTCGTCTTAGTGCGGAACAAAGCAATCTGTTTCTTATTATTCACAAAAAAAAAGGTCGAGAAATGTATTCTATTGGCATTGATAGCGGATCGAGGATGACTAAACTTTGTTTGTTTGATTTAATAAATAAAAAATTTGTAGATTATCTTCAAGAAGAAACAAAATACAATCATGAAGAACAATTTGATTTGATAGTAGAAAAAATACTAAAACATAATCATATTGAAAAACATTTATTAAAATCAGTTGTTTGCACTGGTTATGGACGAAAAAATTACTCAAAAGCAACAAAGTATGTCTCAGAAATTATCTGCCATGCAAAAGGTGTTTTTACGCAAAATAGCAATATAAAAACTGTGATTGATATAGGTGGGCAAGATTCAAAAATTATTTTACTCTCAAAAAATGGGAAAGTTTATGATTTTTTAATGAACGATAAATGTGCGGCTGGAACAGGTAGATTTCTTGAAAAAGTAGCTCAATTTTTTGATATCTCAATGAACCAACTAGCAGATATACCGATAAAAACAGACAATCATATCGAAATAAGCAGCACCTGCGTAGTCTTTGCAGAATCAGAAATAATTGGTTTATTAAGCTCAGGAGAAAAAAAAGAAAATATAATTTCTGCTGTTTATAATTCTATAATTCATAGGATTATTTCAATGAACGGAGCTATAGGTATAGATTATCCTATAGCTTTTGTTGGTGGGGTCGCAAAAATTCAAGGAATGGTAATGGCTATGAATCATATTTTAGAATCTGATGTCTTTGTCCCTGATTTTCCTGAATACACAGGAGCTATGGGGGCGGCTGTAATTGAGACAGGGGATTAAATTTCCCCCCTGTGTAAAAATATATGAATACTGATATAAAAAGGATCTGACAAAGATGATAAGATACCAGCACTAAGAACTTAAAGATGTAAAAAAGTTGATAAAATTATCACAAGGGGGGCAACAAACTATCTCATATACAAAGTTATCATTGCATTTAAACCAATTATTTTTCAGTCGATACTCAGAATCAACAATTTTCGAGATATATTTGTAGAATTCATACTTGGTCTATAGGCTGCCCTATCGTATCTGTTTTTCAATTCTCTAAAAAAACTATCTGAATCAGAAAATGATTGTGTGTTAGCCCAAACAGCATAGTCCATATATTGTCGTGAAGCGCTATTTCTATTTACAGAGGTCGTTATTTCTCTGATCACTCTGTCAAAATTGTTGTGGATATTTCTGGCTTCATCTTCACGATACATCGAATTTATTGTTATGACCAGTCTAAAAGCTTGTCCTTGGGTAGGTGAAGCAATCCAATTGTTTACCACTGTTGTCATTAAGTCGTCAATTGCTTTGTTTATAGTGTTTTCAACGATTTCTGATGAAGTTCCTTGTGCATTTTCCGTTTCAGTCCCAAGCAGTCTTCCGCTAGTAGTTTCAAAAGCTCTGATTGTAAAGGAAAATCTTTGAGAACCACCGCCAACATTTGTTATTTGCTGTTCAAATGTGAGATAAATATCAGCTCCTGAAACCAAAGCCAATCTCATTAAATTTTCATCAGGACGATTTCCAATAATTGATTGAAAATTAGTTAGAATACTTTGGTATTGTGCAGTTTGCAGCATTATCAAGTCATAATCATAACTAGTTAGATATCTTTCTAAAAAAGAAACGGTTTGTCTTATAGCTTGATTATTTCTCAGTAAATCCAGAGGATCATTTCCCATAGAAGTTTCTGGTAAAATCAAAATATGAGTAAGTCCTTCAGGTCGATGTGGAACAACATGTATCTCCGCAACAGGCTGTGTTTCGAGCGTTTCTGGTATAGTAGGTGCTGTGGGAGGAGGTTCGACGATAGGCGTAGGCAAGGAAGTTGCCTCCATAGACTCTTCGATGACAACTGGCAATGATATTTCTGGCGATCTTGTTTGTCTGACTGCTACATTATCAATATGGATTCTGTTACCATTTTGAGTCGCTTGGGCATAAAATGCAAATTTAACTGGTCCAGAATAATCCTTTATATCCAGAATAACAGTCTCACCTGTCGTAGGGATGCTTGAAATAGTTCGCGGTGAACCTTGCTGGTCCCAACGGGCTATAGTGTTATCTACTGACCAAGTATTTCCATTGTCAGTGGAAATGATAACAGAAAAGAAATTGCTGTTTGTAGCAGAAGCACTCCATGTATTGTCAGAATGTGTATGAGCAATATCGAAAGTTAAGATATGCTCACCACTTGAAGGTAAAACAATGGTAGGAGTAATCAACCAAACTGCTCTTGGGTTTTGTAACAAGATAGAAGTGCTTTGACCATTTGCATGATTTGAATTGTTCCCAAAATTTCTCAAATCCCAATTTGATTGCTCTATCCATCCACCTTCGTAAGGTTGTAAAATGGAATAATTCGAGAGATTTCCAGTCCACCGTGTCCAATTAGTAGGTGTGTTTGAGAAATTCTCAATCCAAGGAAAATCTGTGATAGTATCAGTAAACGCATTTATTGATACTATAGAAAAAATGAAAACTAACATAATCCAAAGAAATGTCTTTTTGTTCATAAATCTAATCTCCTAAATATTTTTCTGTGACATGATATAAATCATATCTTTTTTGTCAAGCTGTATTTTAATTATCAATTATCCATTTAAAAATAATTTTTAATAATTAAAGGGGTCATCTAAAGTTTGAGAGATGCAAATTTATCGTATAATGCTGATACATAATGTGTTAAAGCAATATAGAGCCAAAGTAAAGTTCGATATCAATAATACATATTCATCTCGAAGGAGTCCACTCCTATAAGTCTATTTTCAATTTGCCATAATTAAAGCAATTTTCTTGTCTTTTGTGATAGTATTTTCAAAAAACACCAAAATATCCAGCAAAGAAACAATATAACTTATCACTACAGACCGACTAAAATTTAGGTCATTTTCTTATTTGTTCCTCAATAAATATCTATCATTTTTTTCAAGAGTCTTTTCAAAAATAATTTTACATAATCTTTAAATCATTTTTTTCTTGTCAAAAGACCTCTTTATGAAAAAATAACTCATAAGGCGGAACGGATACATCCGTTCCCTACACTATAACTCTTTTATTTTAAACACATTACATGAGAGCGATAGGGGAAGCATACAGGAGGGGAAAGAGAGTTGCAGATATAATATTGAAAAATAGAGAGATACAGAAGTAAATTTTTTCACTTATCCATAAGCTATCCACAATTTATTTTCACTACTGACCGACTAAAATCTATTTTATGAAAAAAAACACCTAATTCACAAAATCTTGAAATATTAACTCCATATTTCTCCATTATAGCTAGTTTAAATCAATTTTAGTCAAAAATGTATCCCCTTTCATAAATTTACGAGTCTTAGGACAAAACCTACCTCCTATCGATAAATATGTTCATAAAACATTATTATTTCAATAGTTACATAAACAAAAAAAATAATCGGTCAGTAGTGAAATTTTTTATATTTTTTTGTGTGGTCTATTTTCTTTTCACAGAAAGATTTAATCGATTTTTTAGAATAGATTTGACCCCTTTTTTACCGTCCCCTCAAAAGATGATTTTAAAAAAAGTTCTTGACTTTTTTAGCTTGTTGAAAAAAATGTCTTTGAAACTAAAAAAAATAAAAATTTGAAGGATGGAATATGACAATTTGTGTGGGATTACTTGATTTTGCCAAAATCAACAGGAAGGCGTTAAACTCGCAATCTGGAGGCACTTTGAGAAAAAAGGTCAATTTGACTCTATTTTTCGATTTTATGCTTACTATGGCATCTGTATTCCCTTGTAAGTCGTCAATTCTACCCCC